>JBFKIN010000013.1:0-20770 GCA_041632255.1 Oceanococcus sp.
GGCATCTTCGGCGCCATGGTGGGTCCGGCCCTGATCCGCCGCATGGGTATCCGCGACGAAGCCATCCTCGGTTTTGCGCTGGGCCTGTCCGCCCATGCCGTCGGCACCGCCCGGGCCTTTGAGGTCAGCCCCCGATGCGGCGCCTTTTCCGCCCTGGGCATGAGCCTCATGGGACTGCTGCTGGCAATCAGTCTGCCGCTGCTGTTCGGCTGAGGTCTCCCGCACGCCCCGCGGCCCCAGCGCTGTCCGGCGGCTGGTGCGTTGGCGGAAAGCCCTGATGACGACCACTCTCCGGCGAAGGCCGCCGCGGGCAAGCGGTGATTCGATGCCGGGCGGCCAGCAGGCCGCGGTGCCCGCGCCGGAGGCGGATGTCCGCCACAGCGGCATCGACTGCCGGCTATTTCGGCATGTTGCGCCCGTAGAAAATCTCGAGGATTTCCTTCTGCACGCTGCGCCGGATCTTGCGGGCCTGCTTCGGGCTCAGCTCCTCGTCGTCCGGACCGAACATGTAGGTATCCACATCCAGATCGCGCAGGCGCATCTTGCTGTGGAAAAGGCTCTCCTGATAAACGTTCACATCAATGATGTCGTAACGTTCCTTGATGTCCTTCTCCAGAAAATCCTGGATGGAATTGATCTTGTGATCGATGAAGTGCTTGCGGCCCTTCACATTGCGGGTGAAACCACGCACCCGGTAATCCATGATCACGATATCCGACTCGAAACTGTTGATCAGGTAATTCAGCGCCTTGAGCGGCGAAATCACCCCGCAGGTGGACACGTCGATATCCGCCCGGAAGGTACTGATGCCCTCGTAGGGATGGGTTTCCGGATAGGTGTGGACCGTGATATGGCTCTTGTCCAGATGGCCGACCACCGACTCCTTGTGCAGTTCGGTCATCGGCTCTTCGCAGATCAGCATCGTGACGCTGGCACCCTGCGGATCGTAATCCTGGTGCGCGATGTTCAGGACATTGGCCCCGATGATGTTCGACACTTCGGTGAGGATGCCGGTCAGGCGTTCGGCGTTGTAGGCCTCGTCGATGTACTCGATGTACTCCTGCGTATGCGCCTCGCTGCGGGCATAGCAGATGTCATAAATATTGAAGCTCAGCGATTTGGTCAGGTTGTTGAAGCCGTGCAGCTTGAGCTTGTGGTCGAGTGATTTCGCCATCTCAGTCGCTTACTCCCACATCGGGGTCGATGATTTCGCAAGAATGGGTGATATCGACCGACGCCTGCAACATCAGGCTGGCCGAACAGTACTTTTCCGCGGACAGCTTCACCGCCCGCTCCACCTGGGCCGGCTTCATGCCCCGGCCGGTGACTTCGAAACGCAGGTGAATCTTCGTGAACACCTTCGGATCGGTCTCGGCCCGCTCCGCCTCGAGCCTGACCTCGCAGCCCTCCACCGGCTGACGGGCCTTTTTCAGGATGTGGATGACATCCACGGCGCTGCAGCTGCCGACGCTCAGCAGCATCAGCTCCATCGGCCGGGGACCAAGATTGCGGCCGCCGATGTCCGGCGGACCGTCGATCACCAGGGCATGGCCGCTGCCGGTTTCGGCAACGAAGCTGGCGCCATCCAGCCAGCGGACACGAGCTTGCATTTCCTATATTCTCCAGTCATGGGCGAAGCCAGAGAAGTCGACTTTCTCCAGAACCCGGCCATCCGGGCATTCGTCACGCGTTCACACCGTCGCCGATTGCCGGCCAAGCACACGGTGCTGCACGCCGGCGATACCGCCGACAGCGTCTATCTCATCCTCGAAGGCTCGGTCAGCATCCTGGTCGAGGACGAGGAGGGGCGCGAAATGGTACTCGCCTACCGCCACCCAGGCGAGTTTTTCGGTGAAATGTGTCTGTTTCCGGAGCTCGACACCCGCAGCGCCCTGGTCAAGACCCGGGCGGAAACCTGGGTGGCCGAGATGAATCTGCAGGATTTCCGCCAGTTCAACGAGGAGCAGCCGCAGATCATGTTCGTTCTGGCCGGCCAGCTGGCCGTGGCCTTGCGGGACACCTCACGCCGTCTGGCCGATCTCAACTTTCTTGATGTCACCGGTCGGGTCGAGCACATCCTGCTGGACCTGGCCAAGAAGCCCGATGCGCTGGACGACCCTCGCGGCAAGGTGGTGCAGCTGAGCCGTCAGGAACTGGCCCGCATCGCCGGCTGCTCGCGCGAGATGGCCGGCCGGGTGATCAAGAGCCTGGAAGAGGACGGCCTGATCGAATCAAGCGGACGGCGCATCCTCGTCCTGCAGCCAGAGGGCTAGCGCCGCACCCGGATCGACCTGACGCATCAGGTGCTCGCCGATCAGGAAGCCATGCACCCCGGCATCCCGCATGCGCCGGATGTCGGCTGCGCCATTGATGCCGCTTTCGGTCACCACGGGACGATCCGCGGGCAATGTCGGCAGCAGGTCCAGCGTGGTCTCGAGGCGGGTCTCGAAGGTCTTCAGATTCCGGTTGTTGATGCCCAGCAGACCGCCCGGAAGGCGCAACGCCCTTTGCAACTCCGCGCCGTCGTGGACTTCGATCAGCACATCCAGACCCAGCTCCGAAGCGGCGGCATGCAGCTCCAGCATCTGGCCGTCGCCCAGGGCCGCGACGATCAGCAGCACGCAGTCGGCTCCCCAGGCCCGCGCTTCAGCCATCTGATAGGGGTCGATCATGAAATCCTTGCGCAGTACCGGCAGCGGGCAGGCGGCCCGGGCCTGGCGCAGGTACTCGGCGTCGCCCTGGAAAAAATCCCGGTCGGTCAGCACCGACAGGCAGGTCGCGCCGCCGCGGGCGTAGCTTTCGGCCAGGAAGACGGGGTCGAAATCCTCGCGGATCAGGCCCTTGCTGGGCGAGGCTTTCTTCAACTCGGCAATGACCGCTGGCCGGCAGGCCTGGATACGATCCTGCATCGCCGCGGCGAAACCGCGCGGGGCCTCTTGTCCGCTGGCCAGGTCACACAGGGCGTTGGCGGAAATCCGCCGGCGCGAGGCTGCGACCTCCTCGGCCTTGCGGGCGAGGATCTTGTCCAGCACGGTGCTCATGCTTCGGCCAGCGCCTTGGACTTTGCCGCCAGTGCGGCAAATTTGTCCGCGGCCGCGCCAGAGCGCAACACTTCCTGTATGCGGGTGACACCATCCTGCCAGCTGGCGGCCAGACCGCCCACATACAGCGCGGCGCCGGCATTCAGCGCGATCATGTCCGCGGCCGGGCCGGTTTCACCGGCGAAGGCCCAGCGGATCATCTGCAGGCTGTCCTCGGCGTCATCCACCTGCAACTCCTTCATGTCGCAGCGCCCCAGACCGAAATCCTGTGGCTGCACGCGGTAACTCTTCAATTCACCGTCCTGCCACTCGGCCACCAGGGTGCCGGCTGACAGGCTGACCTCGTCCAGGCCATCCTCGCCGTGCACCACCAGCGCATGGTCGCAGCCCAGATTGCCGAGCACCTGCGCCATGGGCTCGACCCACTGATCGGAATACACACCCAGCACCTGGCGGCGGGCGCCGGCCGGATTCGTCAGCGGACCCAGCAGGTTGAATATGGTCCGCACGCCCAGCTCGCGCCGGGGGCCGACCGCATGCTTCATCGCCGGGTGGAAACTGGGCGCGAACAGGAAGCCGATGCCCAGATCCCGCACGCATTCGGCCACCTTGTCCGGGCTCAGGCCGACCTCGACCCCCGCCGCCATCAGCACGTCGGCACTGCCGCTCTTGCTCGAAACGGAACGGTTGCCGTGCTTGGCCACTTTCGCCCCGGCCGCGGCGCAGGCAATGGCGCTGGCCGTCGAGACATTGAACAGGCTGGCGCCGTCGCCGCCCGTGCCGCAGGTATCGATCAGCTGATCGCGCAGCTTCTCCGGCAGGTCCATGGGCGCGGCGAACTCGCGCATCACCCGGGCGGCGGCGGTGATCTCGGTCACGGTTTCGCCCTTCATGCGCAGGGCAATCAGAAAGCCCGCGATCTGGGCCGGCGTCGCTTCGCCGGACATGATCTGGCGCATCACCGATGCGGTCGTGTCAGCCAGCAGGTTTTCACCGTCCAGCAGATAGGCCAAGGCCTCGGAAATGGAAACGCTGCTCATGTCTGGTCCAGGAAATTCTTCAGCATCTGATGCCCGTGCTCGGACAGAATGGATTCGGGGTGAAACTGCACCCCCTCGACGGGCAGGCTGCGATGACGCAGGCCCATGATCTCGTCCCGGCCGCCCTCATCGGTTCGGGTCCACGCGGTGACCTCCAGGCAATCGGGCAGGTCCTCGCTGGCGACCACAAGGGAATGGTAGCGGGTGGCGGTCAGCGGATTGGGCAGGTCGCGAAAAACGCCCACGCCAGCATGGTGGATCGGCGAGGTCTTGCCATGCATCACCTGACGAGCCCGCACCACCCGGCCGCCATAGTGCTGGCCGATGCTCTGATGCCCGAGACAGACCCCGAACAACGGGATACGGCCGGCAAAACGCTCGACCACCGCCAGCGAGATGCCGGCCTCGTTGGGCGTGCAGGGCCCCGGTGAGATCACGATATGTGCGGGTGCCAGCGCCTCGATGTCGTCCACCGTGATCTCGTCGTTACGCGCCGTGCGCACCTCTACCCCCAGCTCCAGCAGGTACTGGACGAGGTTGTAGGTAAAGGAGTCATAGTTGTCCAGCATCAGGACCATGGCTGTGCACGTGCCGCGAAAAGGCGCGATTCTACCGCCAATCGGCGGGGAAGGCCCGGTTGGGGAGCCTGCCAGCTCGCAGTCGACGGACATTGCCGGCGCCAGGACTGTCCGCTTGATGCCGAGCCAGGCCGCAACGACCCGGTAGACTGACCCGCTACGCAGGAGGATTCCGAAGCATGGATTTCGATCTGGACCCGGGGCAGCTGGCCCTGCGCGAACGCATCCGCAAACTGGCGCAGACGACAGGCGCCGACACCGGCTTTCCGGAAGGGGCCTACCGCTCGGCAGCCGAAAGTGGCGTGCTTGGTCACTGCCTGCCGGCGCCATATGGCGCGGGCGGCGGGCTTCTGGATCTGGCCCTGATCAACGAGTGGCTGGCCTGGCACGCCCCGATCGTGGCCGGGCCTGTTTTCGTCAACCAGATCTGCGGCGCCTTGATCGCGATCGCCGGCAACGCCGAACAGAAGGAGCGGTTCCTTGGGCCGCTGGCCAGGGGCGAGTGCCGCTTCGCCTTCGCCCTGACGGAGCCGGAGGCCGGTTCCGATGCGGGCGGCATCCGGATGCAGGCGCAGGCCACTGATGACGGCTACCGGCTAAGCGGCGAAAAACTCTACGCCACCGGTTCGCGCGATGCCGCGTTCATCATCACCGCCGCGCGCAGCCGCGGGGAGGGCAAGGCGAGCCAGGGCACCTCCCTGTTTCTGGTCCCACGCGATGCGCCCGGCCTGAACCTGCGCCCGCTGGACAAGATCGCCGGCAATGACTACGCGAGCGTGGAGGCCGAATATCGCGAGGTGCCCGTTGATGGGGCGCTGCGCCTCGGTCCGGAACACGGGGGCTGGCCCTTGCTGGCGGCGGCCGGCGGGGTTGAACGCATTGGTGTCGCTGCCAGCTGTGTCGGCACGGTCAGCGCGGCCCTGGAGGATGTGCGGGATTTTGTGCGCCAGCGCCGGCAGTTTGGCCAGGCCATCGCCGATTTCCAGGCGGTGCGCCACCGGCTCGCCGACCTCTCGGCCCGGGCCGAAGCCATGCGCTGGCTGACCTATCGGGCTGCCGTCGAAGCGCAGCGGTCCGGCCCCGCGGCGGCCGGCTGGGTGTCCCGCGCCAAGCTCTTCGCCTGCGAATCGGCCGGCGAGATCCTGTTGGCCGTGATGAAGCTGCACGGCGGCCGGGCCTACCTGAGGGAGCACCCGGCGGAGCGGCGCCTGCGCGAGGGCATGCTCGCTTTCTACGCCGGCGGCACCGCGGAAATCCAGCGCGAGCTGGTGGCGCGCGACTTCCTGGCCTAGCCGGCCCGCGCCTGCGCCAGGGCGGCGGCGCGCAGCACGGCGCGGGCCTTGTTCATGGTTTCCTGCCATTCCTTGTCCGGCACCGAATCGGCCACGATGCCGGCACCGGCCTGAACGAAAACCTTGCCGTCCTTCACCACCGCGGTGCGGATCGCGATGGCGGTGTCCATGCTGCCGTTCCAGGCGATGTAGCCGACCGCGCCCGAGTAGATGCCACGCTTGCTCGGTTCCAGTTCGTCGATGATCTCCAGGGCGCGAATCTTCGGCGCGCCGGAGAGGGTGCCAGCCGGGAAGGTGGCGCGCAGCACATCGATGGCGTCCGCCCCTTCGCGCAACTGGCCGGTGACATTGGACACGATGTGCATCACGTGCGAATAGCGCTCGATCACCATCCGGTCGGTGAGCGTCACGCTGCCAGGCCGGGCGATGCGGCCCACGTCATTGCGGCCCAGGTCGATCAGCATCAGGTGCTCGGCCAGCTCCTTGGGGTCGGCCAGCAGGTCGGCCTCGTACGCCTTGTCCTCGGCTTCGCTGGCACCGCGCGGGCGGGTCCCGGCAATCGGCCGCAGGGTGACCTCGCCATCTTCCAGCCGGACCAGAATCTCCGGGGAGGAACCAACCACCTGGAAATCGCCGAACTGGAAGTAATACAGATAGGGCGAGGGGTTGAGGCTGCGCAGGGCCCGGTACAAATCCAGCGGATCCGCCGAGAAGTCGGCGGAGAGCTGCTGAGACAGCACCACCTGCATGGCGTCGCCAGCGAGAATGTACTCACGGATGCGTTCAACGCCGGCCTTGAACTCCTCTTCGCCGAAGCGGGAGACGAAGGGCAGCGGCTCGACCTCATCCAGGTGCCAGGGCACCTCCGAGGGCAAGGGCCGGGCCAGCTGCGCCAGCAGCTCCTCGATGCGGGCCTCGCCTTCCGCCTGCTGGTCCGGCGCGCAGAGGATGACCAGATGCAGGCGTCCGCGCAGGTTGTCGAAAATGACCAGTTCCTCGGCCCGTAGCAGCAGGATGTCCGGCGTGCCGATGGTGTCCTCGTGCACCGCGCCGGCCAGGCGCGGTTCGATCATGCGGATGGTTTCGGAGCCGAAATAACCCACCAGACCGCCGTTCAGGCGCGGCAGGTCAGGCAGGTCCGGCGCGCTGACGCTCCGGGCATAGTCCGCGATCCAGGCCAGCGGGTCGCTCGGGGCCTCCCGGCTCAGCAGCGCGCCGTCTCGCCGGTGCTCCAGAACCCCGTCGCTGACGCTGATGCTTTCACGCGCGGACAGGCCGATGATGGAAAATCGCCCCCAGCGTTCGCCGCCCTGAACCGACTCGAGCAGAAAGCTGTTCGGGCCGCCGGCCAGTTTGCGGTAGGTGGACAGCGGCGTCTCGTAATCCGACAGCGCCTCGCGCGCCACCGGCACCAGACGGGTCGGCGCAAAGGAACCGGTCCCGTCTATGGGCCTGCCGGGCGTGCTCATGCGCCGAGCTGCTGCCGCATCCGGGCGATGGTGGCGGCGTAATCCGGACTGCCGAAAATGGCCGAGCCCGCGACGAAGGTGTCGGCACCGGCGGCGGCGATTTCGGCGATGTTGTCCGTCTTGACCCCGCCGTCGATCTCCAGCCTGGTCGACAGGCCCAGTTCGTCGATCCGGGCGCGGATCGCGCGCAGCTTGTCCAGCGTGTAGGGAATGAAACCCTGACCGCCGAAGCCCGGGTTGACCGACATGACCAGGACCAGATCCAGTTGCGGCAGCACGTGATCCAGCACGGACAGCGGCGTGGCCGGGTTCAGCACCAGACCGGCCTGACAGCCCTCTCCCTTGATCAGCTGGATCGTGCGGTCCACATGCCGGCTGGCCTCGGGGTGAAAGCTGATCAGGCTGGCGCCGGCGGCGGCGAACTCGGGCACGATGGCATCCACCGGCTCGATCATCAGGTGGACGTCCATCGGGGCGCTGACGCCGTAGCCGCGCAGGGCTTTGACGATCATCGGCCCGAAGGTGAGGTTCGGCACGTAGTGATTGTCCATCACATCCACGTGGACCCAGTCGGCACCGGCCGCCAGCACGGCGGCCACGTCCTCGCCCAGGCGGGCGAAATCGGCGGACAGGATGGAGGGAGCGATGATCGGAGCCTGCATGGGATAGGCCGGGGAAAATGGGGCGCTACTTTACCTAAAAGCGCCGCTTGGCATAAAGTTGCGGCCTTTTTCCCGCCCCCGGCAAGGGCTGCACGGAGCCGACGCATGACCCAGGCCGTTCACACCAGCGACATCCAGGAACTGCCCCTGCTTCACCGGGGCAAGGTGCGGGATATCTATGCCGTCGGTGACAGCGAGTTGCTCGTCGTGACCAGTGACAGGCTGTCCGCATTCGATGTCGTTCTGCCGGACCCCATTCCCGGCAAGGGCGTGGTGCTGACCCAGCTGGCCAATTTCTGGTTCCGCAAGTTCGCCGACTGGCTGCCCAATCATCTGTCCGACACCCCACTGGAGGCCGTGATCCACGACACGGCCACGCGCGAGGCGCTGGCCGGCCAGGCCGTGGTGGTGAAACGTCTCAAGCCGCTGCCGGTCGAGGCGATCGCGCGCGGCTATATCATCGGCTCGGGCTGGAAGGACTACCAGAAGACTGGCGCGATCTGTGGCATCGCCCTGCCGGCCGGACTTCAGCAGGCGCAGCAGCTGCCCGAGCCCATCTTTACCCCTTCGACCAAGGCCGCCGTCGGCGATCACGACGAAAACGTGGACTTCGACCATGTCGTGAAACTCATTGGCGCCGATCTGGCCGGACAGGTTCGCGACCTGACCTTGCGGGTTTATGGCGAGGCTTCGGCCTACGCACGGGAGAAGGGCATCATCATCGCTGACACCAAGCTGGAGTTCGGCCTCGATGACGACGGCCGGGTCGTGCTCATCGATGAGGTGTTGACCCCGGATTCCTCGCGTTTCTGGCCAGCCGACGAGTATCGGGTGGGCATCAGCCCGCCGAGCTTCGACAAGCAGTTCGTGCGTGACTATCTCGAGACCCTGGACTGGGACAAGACAGCACCCGGTCCGAAGCTGCCCCAGGACATCATCGAGCGCACGGCGCAGAAGTACGCCGAGGCAAGGCGGCGACTCGAGGGCTGATGCCAGCAGTGGCGGGCATCGCCATCAAAGTTGCATTGCGCCTACACTGAAGGCCCATCTCAGCAACGGAGCCCCGGCGTGCAAATCAAAATCGAGATCGATCTCAAGCCCGAAGAGCTGCGGCAGTTCCTGGGCATTCCGGATGTCCTGGGCATTCAGGAAGACCTGTTCCGTTACGCCCGCGACAAGTTCTCCGACCAGATGGAAGGGATCGATCCCAAATCCTTCGTCAAGGAAAACATGGAGGCGATTCGAGGCACCAAGGCCTGGCAGCGCCTGATTGCCGCCGCCTTCGGCTCGCTGGACGATGAGCCGGAGGCAGATACCAGCCGGCGCCGCTCGAAAAGCAGCCGGCGGCGCTCACGATCCGACGATGACTGAAAACAAAAAACCGGGTGATTCCGTTGCGGAACCACCCGGTTGGGGAGTGGCAGCGCCGAAGCACTGCCGAGGGGGGGTTGGTTACCCCGGGCCGGACGGACCGACCCTGGCGGACTTAGGCGCCGGTGGCTTCAGCCGCTTTCGGGGCGGCAGCCGTGGTGGCCTTCTTGGCCGGAGCCTTGCGAGCCGTGGTGGCCTTCTTGGCAGCCGGAGCCTTCTTGGCAGCCGGGGCCTTCTTGGCGACAGGCTTGCCTTCGATGGTCACCTTGATCTGCTCCGCGCTCTTCTTCAGCAGCTTGCTCAGATCGGTACCGGTCTTGTTCAGCGTGGTCAGCGTGTCGTTGTAGGCCTTGACCACCTGATCCTTGCCAGCCGGCAGGAAATCAGCCGGCTTGGCAGCCACTTCCTTCAGACCGGCTTCGCGAGCCTTCTGCAGGCTGGCCTTGGCGGTTTCGGCCAGTTCTTTCACGGCCTTCTGGTTGGTGTCAGCCACTTTCTTGGCGTTTTTCTTGACCAGATCACCGGCCTTCTTGGCGGTATCCTTGGAGGTCTTCAGCACGCCTTCGGCACGCTTCACGACCACTTCGTAGCGGCCCTGCGCGTCCTTGCTCACCTGTTCGTAGCGAGCCTGAGCTTCCTTGCCGGCTTTTTCAACGCGGCCCTTGACGTCTTCGACAATGTCCTGAATCTGCATGGTTTTCTCCTGGAGATGAGAATGATGTTCGGGTGTTTCAAGAAATGTTGCAGTACAACATTTGTTGCGGCGCATCATAGTAAGCCCACCGGCCACTGTCAAGTGTTGCGCTGCACAATTTTTTGCCCACCGACGCGCCTCAACGACGCTTTCGCAAGCCCATGAATTTACGAAGCAATTGGGAGGCCTGGCTGGACCGCCTCTGGTCGGCCAGGGAAACGGGATGGCGCGGACGCGGCATCCATGCGCTACGGCTGACCCTGTGCACGGTGCGGGAGCTGGCCGCGGGCGATCTGACCCTGCGCGCCATGAGCCTGGTCTACACCACGCTGCTCTCGCTGGTCCCCCTGCTCGCGCTGGCCTTTTCCATTCTCAAGGGCCTGGGCATCCACAACCGCATCGAACCCATGCTGGAGGCCATGCTGGAACCCCTGGGCCCATCGGCCACCAGCATCACCAGCACCGTGATCGGCTTCGTCGACAACGTCAAGATCGGGGTGCTGGGCTCGATTGGCGTGGCCCTGCTGTTCTATACCGTGCTGGCGATGATCCAGAAGGTCGAGGCCAGCTTCAATTTCATCTGGAAGATTCCGCGCCAGCGTCCCCTCACCCAGCGCATCTCCGAATACCTGGTGGTGCTCCTGCTGGGCCCGCTCGCCCTGACCCTGGTCCTGGGCCTGACCGCCAGCCTCGCCTCGAACCGCGTGGTCGAAGGCCTGATGCAGTACGAACTGATCGGGGCGGCCATCTATACCGTGGGCCGCACCCTGCCCTATCTGCTCATCGTCGGCATCTTCAGTTTTCTCTTCCTGTTCATCCCGAACACCCGGGTGCGGCTGCTGCCGGCCTTTACCGGCGGCCTGGTCAGTGGTCTGCTGTGGCAGAGCGGCGCCTGGATCTTCGCCAACTTCGTGGCCGGCTCCAGCAATTACAATGCGGTCTATTCCAGCTTTGCGATCGTCATCCTGCTGCTGATCTGGTTCTATCTCGCCTGGCTGATCCTGCTGACCGGCTGCCAGATCGCCTTCTTCATGCAGCACCCGGAATATCTTGTGCGGGAACAGCGGCGCCGGCCGGCTGGCGGCGTCCTGCGGGACCGGCTGGCCCTGACCCTGATGGGCCTGGTGCAGCAGCGCTTCGTCCGCGGCTGGCCGCCGCTGAACGCGGCAGAGCTGGCCCGGGCCAGCCAGGCGCCGCCGGATCTGGTCAATCCGCTGATCGAGGATCTGATCACGGCCGGCTTCCTGGTCGAGACCACTGACGGACGACTGATGCCCCAGCGCGACCCCGCGCACCTCAAGCTCATGGATTTTCTGGACAGCATCGGCCAGCCGGATTGCAGCTTCGGCCGTATTGAACAGATCGGCGAACGCATCGACGCGCTCAGCACGCGGCTGGCGCTTGCACGCAACGAGGCTTTGGGGGATCTGTCTTTCGGGGATCTGGTGGCCGGCGAACCGGACACAAGGGCCGAAGCCAAGACGTCAGAGTGACGCCGGCCGGCTGGGCGGACCGCCGCGAACGGCGCGACGCCTGGAGACCCGGCCGTTCGTCCTGTGGCTGCGGCGGCAATGGCGCCGGCCGCAATCATCTGCGGCCGGCGCGAACCTCAGTTGGTGCGGTTGTCCGGCACCACGATATTGAGCTCCAGCACTTCCATCTCGCCATCGCGCTCGACGTCGATCTTGACCGCGTCGTCGGAGACCTGCACGTACTTGCGGATCACGGCGAGCAGGTCCTCCTGCATCTTGGGCAGGAACACGGGGGCGTCCATGTTGCCGGCGCGCCGGTGGGCGACGATCAGCTGCAAGCGCTCCTTGGCGACGACCGCGCTCTTTTTCTCGTTGGCGCGAAAGATGTCGAGGAATCCCATGGCTCAGCTCCTGAAGATCCGGCCCAGCAGGCCTTTCTTTTCGACATCGATGAAACGCATCGGCCGGTTTTCGCCAAGGAAACGGTCGACCAGGTCACTGTAGGCCTGGCCCGCATCCGAGTTCGGTTCAGCGATCACCGGCAGGCCGGCGTTCGAACTGTTCAGTACCGACTGCGACTCCGGCACGATCCCGAGCAGGTCGATGGCCAGGATCTCCTTGACGTCCTCGACCGAGAGCATTTCACCATTGGCCACGCGAGCGGCCGAATAGCGGGTCAGAACCAGATGTTCCTTGACGTGATTGCCATTGATCGCCTGGCGGGTCTTGGACTGCAGGATGCCCAGCACGCGGTCGGAGTCGCGCACGGAGGAGACTTCCGGGTTGGTCACCACCAGCGCCTCGTCGGCGAAGTGCATGGCCAGCATGGCCCCCTTTTCGATCCCGGCCGGGGAATCACAGACGATGTAGTCGAATTCCTTGGACAGGTCCTCCAGCACTTTCTGCACGCCGTCCTGGGTCAGGGCATCCTTGTCCCGCGTCTGCGACGCCGCCAGGATGTAAAGGTGCTCGAAACGCTTGTCCTTGATCAGGGCCTGGCGAAGGTTGGCCTCGCCATGGATCACGTTGACGAAGTCGTAGACCACGCGCCGCTCGCAACCCATGATCAGGTCCAGGTTGCGCAGGCCCACGTCGAAGTCGATCACGACGGTCTTCTTCCCCCGCTGGGCCAGCCCGCAGGCAAAGGATGCGCTGGTCGTGGTCTTGCCCACGCCGCCCTTGCCCGAGGTCACCACGATTATCTTGGCCACGGAATTCCTCTCCTCAACTCAATGCATCCACGCAGAGCTTCTCGCCGTCCAGCCGAATCTGGACCGGCTTGCCCCGCATGTTGTCCGAAATGTCATCTGCCACTTTGTATCGACCGGCCACCGCAAGCAGCTCGGCCTGCAGGTCCCGGCAGAAAATGCGCGCGGCCTCGTCGCCCTGCGCCCCGGCAATGGCCCGTCCCCGCAGGCTGCCGTAAATATGTATGCAACCATCCGCGATCACTTCGGCCCCGGCGCTGACCTGCGCGGTCACGATGAGATCGCTGTTGCGTGCGTAGATGCGCTGCCCGGAACGCACCGGCGCTGTGATCAGGCGCGTGGACACCGGCGGCATTTCCGCTTCGGCGGCTGCCGGCGCGGCTTCCGGCGCGGCTGCCGGCGCAGGCTTGGCTGCGGCCGGTTCCTCTGCCGGCGGCGGCGCCTCGGCAGGTGCGCGACTGGAGGAGGTGCGCTCGAGAATCACCGGCAGCCCCGCGCGCCGGATCGCCGCTTCCATCGAGGCCGCCGTCCGATAACCGCCGAGCACCGTCATGTGCTGCTGACGCAGCAGCGCCAGCAGGCCGTCCACATCGATGATCTGGACGTTGAGGTCGAGCACGATGGGCAGTTCGCGCAACAGACCGCCGCCCTTGTTCACCTGGGCATCCAGGCTGGCGGCGAGTTCATCCAGGTCGTTGCTGCTGACGCGCAGGACGGAAATGCCCATCATGCGCCCCTTGAATTCCAGGGGCGCCGGGGTTGTGTTCTGGGAGCTACTCATAAGATGGCGCCAAGTTTATAGAAGGCACATTTGATTTGCATGCGGCCTGCCGGGGCTCGCGGAACCGGCTCCCGGGCGGCCGCCAATACCGCCGACGAAACAAGACCTTCCATGCGCCTGTTGTAGACTGCGGTGGCCTTTCGACCCGCTTTTTTCTCCTGTCCATGCCGACGCACCGCGCAAATTCCCGCCCTGACCGTTCCCGCACGCTGGAGGTTCGCGGCCTGCGCTTTCATGTCCGCTGCTGGCCGGGCACGGCAGCCCCGCTCAAGCTGTTCCTGCACGGCTGGCTGGACCTGTCTGCCACCTGGCAGCCGGTGATCGACGCCCTGCCGCGAGACTGGAACATCGCCGCCCCGGACCAGCGGGGCTTCGGCCTGTCACAGGCCCAGGGCGACACCTACTGGTTCTATGACTACCTCGGGGATCTGGACGGCCTGCTCGATCAGCTCAGCCCCGACGTGCCGGTCGACCTGATCGGCCACAGCATGGGCTCCCAGGTCGCCGCGCTGTACGCCGGCGTGCGTCCGGAGCGGATTCGCCGCCTCGTCGCCATGGATGGTTTCTACCTGCCGGTTCAGCCGCCCGACCGCGCGCCCAAACAGCTCCGTCGCTGGCTCGGTGATCTCAAGCAGGAACCCGTCGACCACAGCTATGCGAGCCTGGATGAACTGGCCGCCCGCATTGCCAAGAGGCAGCCCGGGCTGGATGAACACGGCGCCCGTTTCGTCGCCGAATGCTGGTCGCGCCAGGGCGAAGACGGGCGCTATCGCCTGCTGGGCGACTGGAGGCATCGCCAGCACGGCGCCCTGCTGTATCGGGACGAAGAAGCCAAAGCCATCTTCCGCGAGGTCAAGGCGCCGACGCTATTGCTGGACGGGGAGAAGTCCCATCTGGCCAATCTGGGCACCGGCGAGTTTCGTGAGCAGCGGCTCGCCTGCTTTGGCAACGCGCGCCAGGTCACGATCCCCGGAGCCGGCCACATGCTGCACTTCGACGCCCCAGCCGCAGCGGCCGAGGCGATTGCCGACTTTCTGGATGCCGATTGAAGCGCCGCAGATAAAACAACGCCCACGAGCACGAGGCTCGTGGGCGCAAGATCCCCAGGGGGTGGGGGTGGGAGCCGGTGGCCGCTGGCGGCCGAAATTCGGGTCTGAATGTGGCTTCGCGCGCTCCCGTGCGTTCAGCCAGCCCTTCAACGTCTTGCCCTGCTGATTCGTTGATTCAGCGCATAAAAACAGCCTAGGGTCGGCGACGTGAAAATTGCGTGAAGAGAGCCCCTTTGAGAAGCTTGGCAACCCGCCCCGCGCGAGCGTCCCGCGATGCCCTTGCTCACCTGGTTTCTGGCTTTTTTCGCCCTACTTCTGTTGCTGGCCTGGCGGCCGGCCAGCCTGCGCACAACGGGCATAGCGTTCGGGCTGGGACTGTTGGCCTTCAGCCTGTTCGGACCAGAGGCCTTCCTGCTCAAGCTGCTGCTCTGGTTGATCTTTCTCGGGCTGGGAACCGCGCTGTGGCTTCCCACCGTGCGCCAGGACTATGTGCTGCGGCCACTGATGCAGTGGGCCCGACGCAGCCTGCCTGATCTGTCTGCCACGGAACGTGAAGCGATCGAGGCCGGCTCCGTCGGCTGGGAAGCCGAGTTGTTCGCCGGCCGGCCGAACTGGCACAGGCTGCGTGCGGTGCCCACCCCGGGGCTGTCACCCGAAGAGCAGTCTTTCCTGGAAGGCCCGGTACAGACCTTCTGCGACATGCTCGATGAATGGGACATCAGCCACGAACTGGCCGACCTGCCCGTCCCCGCCTGGGACTTTCTGCGCGAACAGGGCTTCTTCGGCCTGGAGATTCCCACACGCTACGGCGGCAAGGGTTTTTCCGCCGGCGCTCACGCCGCCATCCTGCGGCGCATCGGAAGCACCCCGGCGGGCATGGTCGCCGGCTCGATCGTCGCCGTTCCCAACTCCCTGGGACCGGCCGCGCTGCTGTTGAAATATGGCAGCGAGGATCAGAAGGATCATTTCCTGCCGCGTCTGGCCAGCGGCGAGGACATTCCCTGTTTCGCCCTGACCAGCCCGGTGGCGGGATCCGATGCGGGCGCCATTCAGGACGAGGGCATCGTCTGCGAGGACAGCTGGCAGGGCCGCCAGGTGATCGGCATGCGCCTGAATCTGGACAAGCGCTATATCACGCTCGCTCCCGTGGCCACGGTGATCGGATTGGCTTTCCGTCTGCGTGACCCCGATGGCCTGCTCGGTGACCAGATCGATCTGGGCCTGTGCTGCGCCCTGATTGGCTCCGATACGCCCGGGCTGGACATTGGCCAGCGCCATCTGCCGCTCAACGCCCCGTTCATGAACGGACCGATCCGCGGACGCGATGTATTCGTTCCGCTTGACTGTCTGATCGGCGGCCTGGCCATGGCCGGCCAGGGCTGGCGCATGCTCACGGAATGCCTCGCCACCGGTCGTGGCATCTCGCTGCCGGCGGGGAGCAGCGGCATGCTGCAGGGGCTGGCCCGCAACAGCGGCGCCTATGCGCGACTGCGCGAACAGTTCGGCCGCCCGATCGGCGACTTTGAAGGCATCAGTGAGGTGCTCGGCGGTCTGGCCGGGCGCAGCTACGCCGCTCGCGCGTTGAGTCGCTACGTGGCCGGCGCGGTCGATCTGGGTGAGCGTCCGGCGCTGGCCGCCTCGATCGCCAAGCTGCAGTGCACCGAGCTGATGCGCCAGGGGGTGACGCAGGCCATGGACATCCATGCCGGCAAGGGCGTGATGCTGGGTCCGAACAACTGGCTGGGGCGGCACTGGCAGTCGGCACCGGTGCACATCACGGTGGAGGGGGCCAATATCCTGACCCGCTCGATGATGATCTACGGTCAGGGTGCGATGCGGGCCCACCCCTACGTCCTGCGTGAAATCGAAGCCTTGCAGGCAGATGACGCGGAGCGCTTCGAGACCCTGCTCGCCCAGCATCTAGGCATGCTGTGCAGTGTGGCCAGCCGGGCCTTCCTGCTGGGGCTGAGTGGCGCCCTGTTCGGACCAGCCCCCGCCGGCGGCCTGAATCGTCACTACCGCAGGCTGGCCCGCTACAGCGCGGCCTTCGCCCTGCTCAGCGAGTGCTGCCTGATCAGCCTCGGCCCGCAGCTGAAGCTGCGAGAGGCGCTGTCAGGGCGGCTGGCCGACGCCCTGTCCTGGCTGTATCTGGCCAGCGTGAGCCTCAAGCAGTTCGAGGAGGACGGCGAAATTTCCGCCCACCGGCCGGCGCTGGACTGGGTCTGCGCCGAAGCGGCGGTACGCATCGAAAAGGCCCTGGACGGCGTGCTGCTCGAATTGCCGTCCCGTCCCCTGGCCTGGCTGGCCCGGGCCCTGATCTTTCCGCTCGGCCGCCACGCGCGCCCCCTGGGGGACGAGGCCCTGCACAAAGCCGCCCGGCTGCTGCAGACGCCAGGCGCTGCCCGCGACGCGCTGACCCCGGATGCCTGGGTCAGCAACGACCGGCGGCACCCGACCGGCCGCCTGGAGCGCTGCCTCGCAGCACGGGACCGCATGAAAAACCTCGAGCGGCGCCTGCGAAGGGCCATCTCCGACGGGCAATTGCCGGAGGGACTTGATCCGGTCCAGGCCGCGCGGGACGCCAGTATTCTGGACGCCGCCGAGGCCGAAGCCCTGCAGACCTGGCAGCAGCTGCTGCGCGAGGTCATGGCGGTCGACGCGTTCAGCAGCAAGGACCTGGCCCATCGACCGCCGGCGCCGGTCCGGCGACGCAAACGCCCCGCAGGCGGCTGAGCCGGGGTGGTCCGATCAGGCCGGCGGCGCCGGCTCCACCGGGTCAAGACGGATGGGCTCGGGCTCGCCCAGTAATTGCGGCCCGGTGCCCAGCACGTAGACATCCAGCACCGCGAGCGCCCGGGCCAGGACTTCGCGCAACTCCACCGTCCAGCGCGCCCGCAAGGGCGGAGCGGCGGCGGCAAAGGCCTGGGCCTGCAGCCCTTCAGCCCGCGCGAGAAACAGCGCGCGATACAGATGATAGGGCTGTGACACGATGATCACGGCGTCCTGGCCGAAAATGGCGCGGGCCCGCACGATGGAGTCCAGTGTGCGACGCCCCGCAAAGTCCAGGGTGATGTCGCGAGCCGGGACCCCGCGTTCCAGCAAGGCCTCCAGCATCCGCTGCGGCTCGTTGTAGTAGATCTCCGGGTTCGAGCCGCTGGCCAGAATGTGGCGCACCACTCCCTGGTGGTAAAGCTGCGCCGCGGCGTCGACGCGCCCGGCGAAGTGCCGGTTGACGTGACCCTCGGCGGAATAGTGGCTGGTGCCCAGCACCAGCGCCACGTCGCGGGGCTGCAGCTGGACCGGATCGCTGACCAGACGGCCCGCGCTGAGGATCAGCCAGAGGTTCGCGCCCAGCAGGCCGATCAGGCCCAGACCGGCCAGCGCCGCACCGGTCGCGATCAGCCTGCCGAGCACGGCTCAGGGCCGCTCGTCGAGCAGCTGCAGGACCTGGCGCATCACTGGCCCCGAAACGATCATCTCCATGTGGCCGATACCCGGCATCGCGATGTTGCGGCCGTAGGTTTCGCTGACCCGGCTGCCTGCCTGTGGCGCCACGATGCTGTCGTGCGGTGACCAGATCGCGGTGAAGGGCACCGGGCAGGGGGCCTGGTCATGCTGGGCCAGCTCGCTCAGCCAGGCACTGCCGACGCACATCTGGCGCAGGTTCTCGCCCAGGCCGCTGGAGCCCTTGGCCAGCACGGTGCCGCCGAAGGGCGAACCCAGGCTGATGGCGGCGGCGACCCGGCCTGCCCCGTCGTGCCGGTCCAGCAGGGCACGGATGACCACGCCGCCCATGCTGTGGCCGACCAGCACCACCTGCTCGGCACCGGTTTCCGCGCAGATGTCCTCGATCAGCGCCTTGAGATGCAGCGCATTGTCGTCGATGCTGCCCAGCACCGGCTCCAGCGTCACCGCCCAGCTGTTGCCGTAGCCGTGGCGGGCCAGGAAACGCCGGAACCGGCCGTAATAGCCGCGATTGCACAGGAAACCGGGCACCAGCACGATGGGCGGACCCTTGTGCGGCAGATTCTTGGGCGGCGCGTTGGGCACCAGCCACCGTTCCAGCGCAAAATAGAAGGGATAGGTCCACAGGGCCGCATGGAGTTCGTTCAGGTAGAGCCGCAGAGCCGCCCAGGGACTGATCCTGTGCGCCGGCTCCACCGGGGAACGGGCCAGCCAGGTCTGCAGGAAATTGAGCGCCACCAGCACCGCCCGGATGCCGACGAAGATCAGCAACACCCTGCCGAGCATGGGCAGCAACGGACGGCCGTCCAGCGCACCCCAGACCAGGTACAGCGCATACAGGCCCAGCTCCACGCACATGGCCATGAAGAATCCGCGCGCATGGCGCCCCATCGCTTGTTCCATGTTCCGGTCCGAGATACCGCATGGTCCCGCGTCCCGCAGGCCTGCGGGACACCCCGTCCGCATTGTCGCAGAGCCGGCATGAGCACTCCAGAGCGAATCCAGGGATTTCCGCCCGTCCTGGGCCCGGACCCGCGCATCCTGATCCTCGGCTCCATGCCCAGCGTGCGCTCGCTGGCCGAGCAGCAGTACTACGGCCACCCGCGCAACCGCTTCTGGCCCTTGATGGGGCGGCTGATCGACGCGGGGCCGGAGCTGGCGTATGAACAGCGCTGCCTGCGGGTCCGCGCCCACGGCATCGCGATCTGGGACGTGCTGGCCAGCTGCCGGCGACCGGGCAGCCTGGATGCGGATATCCTGCGCGAATCCGAGCAGGCCAACCCGATCGATGAACTGCTGGCCCGGCATCCGGGCATTTGTCGCGTGCTGTTCAACGGTCAGGCTGCGGCGCAGGCCTTCGAGCGGCATCTGCGGCCACGACTGCCGCAGCACGGCCCGGCGTGTCTGCAGTTGCCGTCGACGAGCCCGGCCAATGCGATGTGGTCGCTGGACAGGCTGACGATCGCCTGGGGCCAGGCACTGGCCTAGAGGGCCCGGCGCCGGCGCCCCGCCAGGATGGCCCGTTTCTGCCTGACCACTTGGTGGGACGTTGCGCCGAGCAGTGACTCAGCCCGGATGGCGCTTCGCCCGGCGGCTCACAGCAGCTTCTTCCTGGCCCGTTCCAGGCCGTTCAGGGTCATCGGATACATGCGCTGCTCGACCAGTTCCCGGGTGACCTGGATCGACGGGTGGTATTCCCAGTGCTCCTCGGGTTCGGGGTTGAGCCAGACCACGTGCTTGAAATGCTGGGTGATGCGCTGCATCCAGACCGCGCCGGCCTCTTCGTTCCAGTGCTCGACGCTGCCGCCCGGATAGGTGATCTCGTAGGGACTCATCGTCGCGTCGCCGACAAAGATGATCTTGTAGTCCTCGCCGAAGCGGTGGATCACGTCCCAGGTCGCGGTTTTGTCCGTGTGCCGGCGGTAGTTGTCCTTCCACAGGTTCTCGTAGATGAAATTGTGGAAGTAGTAGTACTCCATGTGCTTGAACTCGGTGCTGGCGGCCGAGAACAGCTCCTCGCAGACGCGGATGTGCGGATCCATCGAACCGCCGACATCGAAGAACAGCAGCACCTTCACCGCGTTGTGCCGCTCCGGCACCATCTTGATGTCCAGATAGCCGGCGTTGCGGGCGGTGGAGCGGATGGTGTCGTCCATGTCCAGCACCTCCTCGGCGCCGGTGCGGGCGAACTTGCGCAGGCGGCGCAGGGCCAGCTTGATGTTGCGCGTGCCCAGCTCGATGGAGTCGTCCAGGTTGGCGTACTCGCGCCGGTCCCAGACCTTGACCGCGCTGCGATTGCCGCCCTTGCCGCCGATGCGGATGCCTTCCGGGTTGTAACCGCCGTGGCCGAAGGGCGAGGTGCCGCCGGTGCCGATCCACTTGTTGCCGCCCTCGTGCCGCTCCTTCTGCTCCTCCAGGCGCTTCTTCAGCTCTTCCATCAGCTTGTCCAGGCCACCCAGGGCCTGGATCTTCTTCATCTCTTCCTCGGACAGGTTCAGCTGCTTCATCTGCTGCAGCCACTCGGCCGGAATTTCGGCCGAGAGCAGGTCACCCATCACATCCTCCACCCCCTGGAAGTAACGGCCGAAAACGCGGTCGAACTTGTCGAACTTGGTTTCGTCCTTCACCAGGGTGGCGCGGGACAGGTA
>JBFKIN010000014.1:0-20580 GCA_041632255.1 Oceanococcus sp.
GATCAGAATCTGTTCGTAGCGGAAATCCTTGAGCCCCAGACCGCCATATTTCTCGTCCGCCCACATGCACAGATAGCCCATCTCTCCGGCTTTGAGAAAAGCTTCCCTGTCGACGATCCCGGCTTCGCGCCAGGCTTCGGCGCGTGGCCCGATCTCCTTCTGGAAAAACTGGCGCGCTGAATCACGGAAAATTTCGAGTTCCTGCTCCCAACCTGGACGCTGCATCATGACCTCTGTGTAATCTGTATTACCTGTTAATCGGCCCGTTTCTAGAGGGCTAGATCAATATAGCATCGTACAATGGGTAATCCATATTACCTTATGGAAACACAAGGCGCCGACCTCCGGACGCCAATGCGGGACTGACGGCCGACCGGGCTGGCTCAGTGGCGAATCAGCGAGGAATCAGGCTGCTGATTGAGTTTCGGCGGAATCATGGAGGCATCGGCCAGGCGCACCCCGCCCCCTTCCGCCTGAGCCGCCCGCAGCGCCGCATCGGCGGCAGTCACCAGCGCATCAGTGGACTCGGCGTCCTCCGGCCAGCGGGACACGCCAATGCTGACAGGGCACTCCAGATTCTGGGTGTAGACATTGAGCGGCCGGCCCAGGGCCTCCAGCAGGCGCAATCCCGCCTGGCGAACTCCCGCTTCGTCAGCAGCGTGCCGCACCAGCACCGCGAACTGGTTGCCGTCGATGCGGTAGAACGCATCGTCGTCGCGCAGCACATTGCGCAACCTTTGCGCCATGATCTTCAGCACGGTATCGCCGGCCTGTTGTCCCAGGGTGTCGTTGACAGCCCGAAATCCATCCAGCTTGATGAGCAGAACGGCAAGTTGCTCTTCGTCCACCACCGCCAGCTCGGATTGATCCGCCAGATCGGCGAAGAACTGCGAGCGGTTGCGGGCACCCGTCAACGGATCATGGCTGGACAGATAATCCACCCTGCCGGCAATGCTGCCGTTGCGCTCCGAGAGCTGGCGGACTTCCAGCACATAGTGGGCCACGCGCCCCAGCAAGGCCGGCGTCAATTCACTGCGAGACAGATACTCGGCACAACCGAGGCGGATCGCATGGACCCGGGCCTCCGTGGAATCATCCTGACCCACGGCAATCACCGAGCGGGGCGGCGCCAGCGCAAGCACCTTCAGCAACTGCGTCTCATCCACGCACAGGATGAGTCCCGCCTGGCTCAGCATCAGGGGCAGTTCCCCCTCGGCCGGACCGTCCATGTCCAGGCAATCAGCCTGAGGCAGCGCCTGCTCGGCGCAGTGTCGAACTTCATCGCCCTGCTGTTTGTCCTGGCTGACTATGACAATTTTCACGGAAGCTCCGGCGGCGCAGACATAGCTGGAGGCTAGGATGATGAATGTGAGCGTTTCGTGAACAGGGAACTGTTTGCCCCCTTTCTGCGTCTAATCGGCCAGAACATCCATATTCGTGGGAGATTCATCGATGTCCAGGACAGCCCTTATCAGCGTGATCGTCGCCAGCAGCCTCCTGGGGGCCTGTGCGCACCAGTCCGGGGCCAGCCAGGCGCGCGACAACGACAGCAAGGCCCTTGAGTCCGACCGGTTCCAGAGCCAGCAGCGCGAGGAGTCCGAGCGCTGTGAGGCAATCACCCCGAGCGCTGGCAGTACCGCCAGTGGACGTGATCTGGCCGTCACCGACTGCGACGTCATGGCGCTGGATCGGGCCACCCAGCCGGCACGAGCCGGCCAGCTCGGCGGTGACCCGCTCTCCGGCAACAGCGTGCCGCGCCTGCCCACGGAACGCCGCGTTGGCGGGCTCTGAACCTAGAGAGCCCAGCTCACCCCGAAACTGACCCGAAAATGGGCATAGCGCAGGCGCGCATCAGCTGAGTCGTTCTCTTCGTATTGCAGCTCGATCCGGGCGTCTGCGGGCCCTGTCAGCGGGGTGTCGAGGCGCAGCACGGCGCGCCAGCGATCCTCCCGGGCCCGGCTGCCGGCACTGTCAGACAGGCGCCATTGCAAGCCCGGACCGATCTGCCAAGACCCGTGCTTCGGGCTGCGCCAGAACATTTCGGTCAGATAGCGGGTCGGCGAATTTTCCTGTGCTTCTCGCTCGTTCAGTTGCAGACCGACCCGGGCCAGGACAACCCCACCGAACTGCTTGCGCAGCAAGGTACTGCTGAGGTCTACCCGCAGACCTTCAATGCCCCGGGCAAGCTCTTCCTGCCCGCGCAGGAATTCGACTTCCAGAGCATGACGCAGCAGCTGCCCGCGCCAGGCATGGCTGAATTCCAGCTCCGGCCCCAGTCTCAGCTGATAGCGCTGCCCGTCCAGCCATTCGTGGGCCAGCTGCACCCTCAACGCCCAGCGACGCTGCCCCCTCTGGGGCTGCTGGCTGCTCCAGCCGACCTGGACGGACTGTACGTTAACCTGCTCCTGATCGTCGTAATTCAGAGCGAAGCCGGCAAGGTCCCACTGCCCAGGCCCCAGCCAGGCCGAATCATGCCGCCAAAGCCACTGGGCCGTCAGCTCACTGAACAGATCGCTGTTGTCGGTTGGCGAGCTGGTGACCTGATCCACCAGGCCGACGACCGCAGAATCGAAGCCGGCGCGCACTGACACCAGAAGGCGCCGATGCTCCTGCCGTTCGGCCAGCAGCAGATCACGGGCACGCCGGGCCAGCTCGGCCACCCTCAGATCTTCTCCCTGCGCCGCCTGGGCATACCAGCTGAGCGCCTCTTCCGAACGCCGCAGCTTTTGCGCACATCGGGCCAGATTGTACTGGGCCAGCTGACGGGAGGCCGGGTAGGCCAGGGCATGACGAAAGAAAGCGTCGGCCTCCTCAAATTCGCCCAGCCGATAATGAACCACGCCCAGGTTGTAATAGAGCCGTGAACTGTGCAGACCGGCGTTGAGTGCTTCAAGGAAGAAGCCGCGCGCCCGACGCAACTGGCCATCACGAAACGAAGACACCCCGGCGTTCAGCGCCTCGCGCGCCTCGGACGAATCGGCCTGGGCAACAGGCGCAAACAAGCCGCCAGCCAGGCAGCAAGCAACGAGCAACAGTGCCCGGCCGGGCCAGGGCTCCACAGGCCTTCCCATGGAAGAAGTGTAACCTATTGATAATCCGGCACATAGCCGCAGACTCTCAGGCAAGGCCTGAAATGAAAAAAGCCGCCTGGCCGGCGGCTTGATTCCTGTGTGCTGTCAGCGATGAGAGGTCCTGCGGACCGGTTCTCCCCAGATCAGCGCTGCGGCAGCACCGTGTGCAGGCCACCTTCCTGGGGCAGCCCGTCCACGCCGGGCACGCTGCCGTCACTGTTGGCCGAGCTGCCCTGGCTACCACCAATGCGCTCATTCACCAGCGCTTCCAGTTCGTCCAGCTGTCGGAGGTCGTCCTTCTGCTGTGCCTTGGCCTTGGCGGCCTGACTGGCGGAAGTGCTGCTGAATGGCAGCGCGATGCGATTGACGATGGCTTCGTCAAAGGTCTCATCCGCTTCGATCACGTTCATCGTGATATCGAAATCATCGGCCCAGGCCACCGCCGAGGCCAGCAACAGTCCGATTGTCAGGAATGTTTTCATCTGATTGATCCTTCAGCTTTTTACACTGACCGTCACGGGTACATGCAAGGATTTTTCCGTGGCACCGTACTTGACCCGCGCCACGAGTTGCCCTCCAGCTTCCTTGATGCCCACCAGGGGCAGACTCAACACGTTCACACCGGCCTGCAAGGTGCCGCTCCAGGCGAATTCCCGCAGATTCGGCTGATCTTCCAGAGCCACGTTGTCCGGCAGTCTGACCTCGAATTCCACACGCTCGAAGGCGTGCGGCGCGTCGATCTTCAGCGCCACCATCTGGGCACTCCCGAGCGGCACGCTGACCGCGACCTGCTGCCCTGCCACGGTCTCCGCGGTGCCGCGCCCCAGCACGAAGGCCAAGCCGCAGACCATCAGCACCGACGCAGCCAATGCGCTGGCCCGGCCCGCTCGACGCAGGCGGGATTGCTGCCTGGTGGCCTGATGGGCCGTCCGTGCGCAGCGCAGGGCCCGAGCCGGGAAGTCTTCGGCCATGACCGGCAGAGGCAGGGCCCTCAGGCTGCTTTGCAGATGCTGCTCGCGCACCTGCACCGCCCCGCAACTCCGGCAATCCGTCAGATGCGCCTGCACGTAGCCGTCAATCGCGGGGCTGAGCTCCCCGCGAAGCAGTTCCGGCAGCAGATTCTGGATTTCTTCGCAGCGCATCGTCGTGATCGTGTTGCAATCACCCACTAACACGCTTCTCTGCCTGGAAAGGTTCCAGGTTTTGCTGGGCGGTGAGCAATTTTCTCAGGCGCGCCCGGGCCCTGTGAACTCGCGATTTCAGGGTGCCGAGTGGAACCTCGAGAATCTTCTCCAGTTCCACCAGCGTGTAGCCCTCGACATCGTGCATCAGGATCAGGGTCCGGTGATCCTCGCTGAGCTGGTCGAGGGCTTCCTGCACATCGCTGACCTCCGTGCGCATCTGCAGATAGTCTTCCGGGCTCAATTGCTCCACTTCGCGGTCCAGGTCCTGGTCTTCGCCCAGATCGGACTCGTTCAGGGGCTCCAGGCGCCGCCGACGCCACTTGTCGACGAACATGCGATAAAGCACCCGGCTGACCCAGGGCCGCACCTGTTCGATCTGCTCCAGTTCATGCCGCCGCGGGTAAAGCTTGACCAGCACCTCCTGCACCAGTTCTTCCGCATCCAGCGGATCATTGGTCAGGCGACAGGCCAGGCGGAACAGGGGTTCAATGTGCGGCGAAATCCTCTGCTCGAAATCACTCTTAGGATTGGCCTTGGCCCAGAAGCTGATAATCGCCGTCATAATGCCTGTGGTTCCGCTTCGCGGAATACCTGAATATTGGCACTAGTGTGCAGCAAAAAGCCGGCCAAAACGAACCTCCTGCCCTGTTCCAGGCGCCCTGAAAACGCAGATTCGGGGTCAGCCTGCACCCCGAGGAGTGAAGTCTAGGTCAATGCCGACCCCGGCCGCAGAGGCCGGCTTCAGAGCTGGTCGATGATGCTCTCAGCTGAGGACACGGTCACGCCGCCGCCGGGCTCCACACCCAGATGGGTGATCTTGCCGTCTTCGATGATCATGGCGAACCGCTGGCTGCGTCCCCCCATGCCGAAACCGCTGGCGTCAAGTTCCAGGCCGAGCGCCCGGGTAAAGGCCCCGTTGCCGTCCGCGACCATTGTGATGGCCGAGGCGTTCTGGTTCTCGCCCCAGGCGTGCATCACGAAAGCGTCGTTGACCGACATGCAGGCGATCCGGTCTACACCCCGTTCCAGGATGTCATCGGCGCGCACCACGAAGCCGGGCATGTGCGTGTTCGAGCAGCCCGGCGTGAAGGCCCCCGGCACTGCGAACAACACCACTTTCCCGGAACCCAGCAACTCGCTGGTCTGCACCGCTTCGGGGCCATTTGCACCCATGATGTGCACGGTTACGTCCGGCAACGTGTCACCAACCTGTATCGTCATTGCTCTGGCCTCCAGAAATTTGATGTCTGCCCGGCAAGGCCGGGGCGCGAATTAAGTGTCATGCCACTCCGCGAGCAGTTGCCGCACGACCGGCTCGAGCTTGGTCAGCCCGGCCCGCCGTCCCAGATCGATGGACTCGTCCGGAGTGCTGCCATCCAGCCATGCGGCCAACGCCAGCAGTGCACCGACCCGATTGCTGCTGGCGCAGTGTACCAGCACCTTATCCTCGCCATGCGCCGCCAGCCAGCGGCCCAGTCGACGGGCGTTCTCGCGGCTCAGATCAGCTGGTGACGCCACGGGCAGATGCAGATACTCCAGGCCCAGCTCTTTGACGAGAGAGGCTTCATTCCACTCCATCTCCTCGTTCGGGCGCAGATTGGCTACCGCCCGGAAGCCCTGCTTCGCAGCGTCACGAATGCCCTGGGCATCAGGCTGGCCGGCACAGACCAAGTTGCCATGCGGCTCGAAGACATAAGGCGTATTCAGTGTCAGGGGCATATCGGAAATGCTCAGGTTGAGGTTGCGGTCAGGTCTTCATCAGGCTCGTGACTGGCATCCGGCTGCTGCCGGTACCAGGCCACGCCGGAATCATCGATGCTGCGGCTGATCATGCGCCGACCGATGAGACAGTTCAGGTGGGCCAGTGTTTCACCGGTGGCCAACATCACGTGCGGTCCGTCGATGCTACGCCGGAACAGCACGGAAAAGCAGTCGAGAGCTCTGCGCGGCTCAATCAGATGGTCGAACAGGCGCTCCAGAGCCCGCTCATGGGAACGCAACAGCTGCGTCAGTCGGGCGTGCAGGCCGAAAAAAGGCTCCTGGTGCGCCGGCAGCACCAGCACGTCATTCGGAATCAACTGACGCAGGCGGTGACAGGAGGCCAGCCACTCGCTCAGCGGATCGCCATCCGGCTCCGTCGGAAAAAGGCTTACATTGGACGAAATGCGCGGTATCACCTGATCACCGGAGATCATCAGTTTGAGCGCCGGGCAGTACAGGCAGATGTGCTCAGGCGAATGCCCCATGCCGACCACGATCTGCCAGTATCGGCCGTCGATCTGGATTGTCTGGCCGTCCGACAGCCGCCGGTAGTGGGCCGGCAGTTCCACGATGTGCCGGCCGAATTCGCCAAAGCGAGCCCGGTAGCGCTCCAGCATGGCCTCGCTGTAGCCAGCGGCGCGGTAAAAATCCACCCCGACCTGCGGTGCGGGATTGCCGGTGTCGGCGACAAGATTCCGACACATCAGGAATTCCGTGCGCGACATCCACAGATCGCAGCCGAAACGCTGGGCCAGCCATCCGGCGAGACCAACGTGGTCGGGGTGCATATGCGTGACGATCACCCGACTCACCCGCTTGCCGCCCATCGGCCCGGCAAACAGGCTTTCCCACACCTCGCGAGACGCGCTGTTGCCCATGCCGGTGTCAACGATGGTCCAGGAATCGCCGTCCTCCAGAAGCCAAAGGTTGATCCTTCCCGGCGTGAACGGCAGCGGCATGTGCAGCCACCAGACGCCCTCGGCCACCTGCTGCAACTCGCCGGGCGGCGGGGCCCGATTGCAGCCCCAGGGATAAGTCAATCCCTTGACGGTCTGGCGCAGGCTCGGTTCGACGTTGACTTGGGCGGCTCGGTGCATCCGGCGAAATTAACCGACAGCGCCATGATTTCCAAGTTGCCACCGTGCGGGGGCGCCGCCCAGTGGTCCGCAACTTGCCTCGCTCCCCGCAGAGAGATGACCGCCCCCAGGATGCCCCGGCACCGAAACTATGGACTTTGCGACCCTGATTGGCCTGATTGTCGGCACCGTCCTGGTGATCGTCGCCATTCTGCTGGGCGGCTCCGGGCTTGGCCCTTTCGTCAATGTACCCAGCGTGCTCATCGTGTTCGGCGGATCATTCGCGGCCACTCTGATGCGATTCCCGCTCAAGGCTTGCCTGCAGTCTTTCGGGGCCGGCTTTGGCCGGGCCTTCAAGGAAGTCACCGACGACCCTTACGCCCTGATCGAAACCGCCAAGGAACTGGCCGATGTGGCACGCAAGAAAGGCCTGATCGCGCTGGAAAGCGTCGAAGTCCACAATGAACTGATGGCCAAGGGCGTGCAGTACTGCACCGACGGGCGCGATGCCGAATTCATCGAAGACATGATGAACAAGGAAATCAACGCATCCATCGCCCGCAACCAGCTGGGCGAGAAGGTGTTCCGGTCCCTCGGGGACGCGGCCCCGGCCTTCGGCATGATCGGCACTCTGGTTGGCCTGGTCCAGATGCTGCTCAATCTGTCCGACCCCAGCACCATCGGCCCGGCCATGGCGGTCGCGCTGTTGACCACCCTTTACGGCGCACTGGCCGCCAACCTGCTGTTCCTGCCCATGGCGGACAAGCTGGACAACCGGGCGCAGAAAGAACGGGAAACCCGCCAGCTGATCCTTGATGCGGTACTCGGCATCAATGCCGGGGTGTCACCGCGGGTGCTGGAGGAAACCCTGCTGGTGGGGCTGGAGACCCAGGACAAGGACAAGGATGGACCGCCGCCGGATGCCGCTGCGGAACCGGCATGAGCGAGAACGCCTCGAAATCGACCCCGATCCCCCCATGGATGGCGACATTCGCCGACCTGATGTGTCTGCTCATGTGCTTTTTCGTTCTGCTGTTCGCCTTTTCCAAACTCGAGGAGGAGCGCTTCACCTCCCTGGCTGAAGCCTTCATGGAGGCCTTTGGCGGCGTTCAGATGATCAAGAGCAACAGCACGGACCTGACCAAGGGCATGGAAGCCGGCATTGTGACCAAAACCGGCAATCTGGCGGTCCCGCTGAACGAGAAACAGCAGCAGCAGCTCGTGGAGCAGATCAAGGAATCCGACATCGAGGATCTGCTGCGCGAACTGAGGGAGGCGATGCGGGAGGAGATCGTCAATCAGAGCATCGTCATCGAGCGGGAGAACGATGAGGTGATCATCCGCTTTCCCGAGCATGTCTCCTTCGCCTCCGGCAGCGCCACGCTGGTCCCGCAGGCCGGCCCGCTGATCCAGCGGGTCGTCGGCCACCTCAAGAACAGCCACAGCATCGTTGTCGCCGGCCACACCGACAACCGGCCGGTCGGCGGCGGACGCTTCAGCTCCAACTGGGAACTGTCAGCGGCCCGGGCGGCCGCGGTGGCCGAAAGCGTTCTGGCCACCGGCGTCATCGAACCGGACCGCCTGACAGTGGCGGGCTACGCCTTTACGCGCCCCATCGAAGACAACAGCAGCCGCAGCGGCCGGGCGAAGAACCGCCGGGTCGAGATCGTCGTCAAGACCGGACCGTCCGACGCGCCGGAACAATCCGGTCCGTCGGGGCAAGCGATTCCGGTCGAATAATCTGTCATTCCGGCCAGCCCCCGCTAGCGGGCGTAGTACTCAGGCCGCCCGGCCGTCCACAGCTCCCCCCAGAGGCGACCTCCACCATCCACGGTCAACACTTCGCCCGTAACGAAACTGCCTGAAGGCGCGGCCAGATAGATGCAGGCCTCCGCAATCTCGGTCGCCCTGCCCGGACGGCGCATCGGATTGGCCAGCGGGAACTCCCTGACGGCCTCGGGGGGATACACATCCAGCCCCCGGGTGGCGGTCAGTCCCGGCGCCACACAGTTGACCCGGATATTCAGCGGCGCCCACTCGACCGCCACCGTGCGCGATGCGCCAATAACGCCGGCACGCGCAGCCACGGTATGCGCCACGCCGGGCATGCCCCGCTCGGTCACCACCACGACATTGACAATGGCACCGGGCTGCTCCCGGTCCCGCCAGTAACGGGCGGCGCGCTGCATCATGAACCAGGTGCCGTTGAGATTGTTATTGATGACCGCGGTCCAGCCCTTGTCGGCGTAATCGATGGCGTCCTGCGGAAACTGGCCACCGGCGTTGTTGACCACGCAGTCAAGGCGGCCGAACTTGTCATGCACGGCCGCGTACAGGGCGTCGACCTGCTCCGGCTCGCGCACGTTGGCTGTCAGAGGTAGCAACTCGACACCGCGCGTGCGACCGAAGGCCGCCACCGCTTCCAGCTTTTCGGTGGTCCGGCCGCAGATGGCCACCTGGCCACCCAGCCTGGCGAACAGCAGTGCCGCCGCCGCACCGATCCCGCTGCCGCCGCCCGAGACCAGAGCCACCTGGCCGGCGAAAAGATCCGAACGATAGACCGTCGGCGCTGCCCAGCAGCTTTCGAGAAATTCCGTATCCGTGCTCACCTTGACTCCATTGCCGGCGCGCCGCGCTCAGCCCTTGCCCAGCAAGTCATCGGCGATGATCATCTTGCGCACTTCGGTGGTGCCTGCGCCGATCTCCAGCAGCTTGTTGGCGCGATACAGCCGGTTGATCTCGGACTCCCAGATATAACCCGTGCCACCATGAATCTGCACGGCCTCGTTCAGCACCTTGTTCAGGGTTTCCGCCACGTACATCACGCCGGCAGCGGTCAGCTTGTGGATGTCTCCACGCCCGCCATCCTCTTCGCCGATGACGCTGGCGGCGCGCAGGGTCTGGTAGGTAAACAAGCGCATGGACTCGACCCAGACGTACATGTCTGCAATCTTGGAACGGATCATCTGAAAGCTGGCAATGGGACGTCCGAACTGCTGGCGCTGGCCCGCATAGTCGATTGACAACTGCAGCGCGCGCTCGGCGATCCCCAGACAGATCGGCGAAATCATCGCCCGCTCCAGGTCAAGCCCGCTCATCACCACCTTGACCCCGCGATTCTCCTCGCCAAGAAGGTTTTCCGCCGGAATCCGGCAGTTCTCGAACACCAGTTCGCCGGTCTGACTGCCGCGAAAGCCCATCTTGATGAGTTTCTGCGCGACCCGGAAGCCGGGCGCATCCTTCTCCACGATGAAAGCCGAGATGCCCTGCGAGCCCTTGTGCGGGTCCGTCTTGGCGTAAACCAGCAGCACGTCGGCCACCGGCCCGTTGGTGATGTAGATCTTGCTGCCGTTGAGGACGTAGTGATCACCATCGCGCACGGCTGTGGTGCGCATCGAACCCAAGGCGTCGGACCCTGCGCCCGGCTCGGTCAGGCCCAGCGCGCCGATCAGGCTACCGTCCACCAGGCCTGGCACATACTTCTTCTTCTGCTCCTCGCTGGCATTGCGCAGGATGTTGTGCAGGCAGAGGTTCTCGTGCGCCACCCAGGACAGGCCCAGGGCGTAATTCCAGCGGGAAAAGGCCTGCAGCACCAGGCCGCTGGCCATGATGTCCATGCCGGCGCCGCCATAAGCCGGGTCGGCGGTCACACCGAAGTAGCCGTTGGCACCGATCTTGGGGAAGGCTTCGTCGGGCCACCATTCCTCGTCATCCATGCGCTGCGCCAGCGGATACAGCTCCTTTTCCGCGAAACGGTTGGCCTGATGGAGGATTTCCGCCTCGTCATCGGACAGGCCGGTGAAGGCCTGCAGAACGCTTTGTCCAGTCATAGTCATCTCTTTAACACCCGGTTTTCCCAGGCTGCGCAGGCCACAGGCACGGCAAACAGCCCCTCATCAAAAAAGCACCGCGGCCTCCAGGACCGCCGCGCCGGAACAACGTACTCAGTCTTCTTCCTCGATCTCGTCTATCAGACCCCAGGCCAGCGCCATCTCGGCATCGAGGCGTCTGCCCGACAAACCCATCCAGGCCAGCCGCTGACGCCCGATGCGCCGCGCAATGCTGATGCAGCCTCCGGCCCCGGGAATCAGTCCCATGCCGATTTCCGGCAACTGGAACCAGCTGCCGGTCCGGGCAACGATACGCCCGGCGAAGGCCGGGAATTCGATGCCGGATCCGACGCAGGCGCCATGCACCCTGACGGTCGCACGGGCGGCCAGAGGCGCGAGGAAACGCCCTGGCACGGTCAGCCGACGGATCAGATGACCACTGGCCGCATCCGGCACGGTACCAAACTCGCGAAGGTCGCCACCGGTGCTGAAACTGGGCCCGCGCCCGCTGATCCGAATGTCCCGGAAGCCGCCCTCCAGGGCAGCCGCGCGTAACGCCTCGACCAGCGCGTCACGCATTTCGACCGACATCGCATTGCGATTGGAGGGCCGATTCAAGATCAGTTCCAGGCATTCGCCCTGACCCTGCGCGATCACGGCAGGCCCGCCATCCTGCGCAGGCTCCGGCGACAGCTCGCGACCGGCCAGCCACCGGGCATACTCGCGCCCGCCCTGCAAAGCGGCGAAAACCGCTGATTCGGCAGCCAGCGCGGCGTCCAGAGTCATGTTCTGCGTGATCCGGAGCAGCTCGACGAAACTTGCCGCAGCGATCGGAAAGCGGGCAATTCGCTCCCACAGGGGAACGACATCCTCCTCGCAATCGACGACCAGATCGCAGGCCGCAGCCACGGCGCCTTCAGCCGGGTGCCGGCAGGAGCTGACATCCAGATCGCGCAGCCCGATCACCGGGCAGGCCAGACTCGGCAGCCAGCCGGCCAGCTCCTGCGCACGACTGAAGCTTTGCGCACTGGCGAGATCCAGCAGCAGGGCTGGCTGCTCGCCAAAGGCGGAGAATTCCACCGGCGCCGGCCCGGCCTGCAACCAGGGCAGCAACTCCTCCGCCAGATGGCGCTTCAAGCCAACCACCGGGGCCCCGGGGCATTGTCACCCCGCGTCCAGACCAGCTTGGTGTTTATCGGCATCTGCAACTCCGTCGCGCCGGCGACCCCGACACGGATTGGACGCGGTCTCTTCGCGCCCCGACCATGAAATGAGTTTGACTCATTTCTCACTGCAAATACTCTAACTCATGCGCTTGCATAGTTGCCAACTGTTCTGCTTACAATAAAGCGAACCCGTGGCCCGCTCGATTATGAGTGCGCCTCATTTCTGGAGGAAGACATGTCACAAGATGTCCTGGTCGAGCGCCGCGGCGCGGTGCAATGGATCACGATCAACCGGGAAGAGCGCCGCAACGCGATGAACGCGGACGTCATCCGGCTCATCTCAGAAGGCATCGCCCAGGCCGTGGCTGATGAAGCCCGCGCGATCGTGCTGACCGGCGCCGGGGAGAAGGCCTTCTGCGCCGGCGCGGACCTGGCGAAAAATGTGGAGGGCTTTGCCTTCGACGTCGATTTCTCCCGTCCCCGCCATTACATCGTCTCGCTGTTCAAGCAGCTGCAGGACTGCCCGCTGCCAGTGATCGCCCGGGTCAATGGCCACGTCATGGCGGGCGGCTTCGGCCTGCTCTGCGCCTGCGACATGGCGATCGCAGCCGACGACATCCGCATCGGCACGCCGGAATCCAAGATCGGCCTCACCCCGATGATGATCCTGCCCTACATGATCCGGGTGCTGCCGCCGCGCAAGTTGCACGAAATGTGCATCACGGGCGAGCAGTTCAGCGCCGCGGAAGGTCTCGAGTGGGGCCTGTTCAACTATGTGATCCCGCGCGCCGAACTGGATGACAAGCTGCACTGGCTGCTGGAACGAATCACCGCGCGCTCACCCACTTCGGTTCGCCTCGGCAAGCAGGCTTACTCGGCCATGGCCGACATGGACCTGCGCCAGGCCCTGGAATACGCCCAGGCCATGGTCCCGGTCATGTCATCAACCCGCGACGCCGCGGAGGGCCTGGCCGCCTTCCAGGAGAAACGGACGCCCGAGTGGACCGGCAACTGAATCGGCCGGGGAGACACTGATGCCCGGCAGCGCTAACCGGCGCGAGCAGCGTCGCGGCGAAATCCTGGCCACAGCCCGGGACATGTTCTGCGAGAAGGGCTACGAACAGACCACGGTGGCGGAGATCGCGGCCCGGCTGGGTCTGGTCGAGGGCACGATCTACCGCTACTTCGACAGCAAGCACGCCTTGCTGCTGGCCGTGCTCACCGACTGGTACCAGCAGATGTTCGCCGACTACAGCGCCGCCCTGCGTGGCGTCAGCGGCGCCCGGGCCCGCCTGCACCTGATGATCTGGCGTCATCTGCACACCATCCGGGAGCAGCCGCAACTGTGCCAGCTGATGTTCCGCGAAGCGCGCGATCCGGTCAGTCAGGCCAATGCGCCGCTGCGCAAGCTCAATCGCCGCTACACCCGCTTCCTGACCCAGGTGGTCGAGGAAGGCATGGCCGAGGGTGTCTTCCGACCCGGCCTCAACACTGCACTGGTGCGCGATCTCGTTTACGGCGGCATCGAACACCACTGCATGCGCTACCTGTCCGGCCAGGGCTCGCTGGACGTCGATGCCGCAGCCGGCCGGATCACGGAATTGCTGTGTCAGGGCATTGATGGTCAGGAGCAGAACCTGGACAGCGAAGCCCGCCGCCTGAGCAGCCTGGTCAACCGCCTGGAATCCCTGCTGCCCCCCACCTCCGAGGTCAATCCATGAACTGGCCCTTCGACACCGTGCTCGTCGCCAACCGCGGTGAGATCGCCGTGCGCATCCTGCGTACCGTCCAGGCCCTGGGCCTAAAAGGCGCCGTGGTCTACCACGCCGCCGACGCCAAAAGCCCGGCTGTCGCCCTGGCTGATCAGGCTCTGCCCATCACAGGTGACACGCCGGTCGCGGCCTACCTGGATGGCGCCCAGATCATAGCGGCGGCCCGCGAGGCCGGCGCCGGGGCGATTCACCCGGGCTACGGCTTCCTGTCCGAGAACGCCGATTTTGCCCGGGCGGTCGAAGCGGCCGGCATTGCCTTCGTCGGCCCCAAACCGGACCAGATCGAACTGATGGGCGACAAGGTGCGCGCCCGCGCCTTTGTCGAGCAAGCCGGCTTTCCCGTCGCTCCGTCCGCCATCGAGGATGACGACCCGGCCAGCTTTGTCGAGCGCGCCCGCCAGGTGCCTTTCCCCATCCTGATCAAGCCCGCCGCAGGTGGGGGCGGCAAAGGCATGCGGGTCGTGCGCGACCCGGCGATGCTCGAAGGCGAAATCGAGCGGGCACGCAGCGAAGGCCAGCGCTATTTTGGCGACGGCCGCCTGTACGTGGAACGCTACATCGAAAACCCCCGCCACATCGAAGTGCAGGTCATGGGTGACACCCACGGGAATGTGGTGCACGTTTTCGAACGCGAATGCTCGGTGCAGCGGCGATTCCAGAAGATCATCGAGGAAACCCCCTCGCCGGCGCTGGACGAACCGTTGCGCAGGAAAATCTGCGACACCGCAGCCGGCATTGCCCGCTCCATCGGCTACCGCAATGCCGGAACGGTCGAATTCATCTTCGGCCAGGGCGGCGAGTTCTATTTCCTGGAAACCAATACCCGCCTGCAGGTGGAGCACCCGGTGACGGAACAGATCACCGGCATCGATCTGGTCGAGGTCCAGCTCAAGGTCGCCGCGGGCGAAGCCCTGCCCTTCGAGCAGGACGACATCCAAAGCCGCGGTCACGCCATCGAGTTCCGCATCTATGCCGAGGACGCGGCGGCGGGCTTCACCCCGACCACGGGGCCGGTGCTGATGCTTCGCGCGCCACAAGGCGAAGGCCTGCGCCTGGACGCCGGAATCCGCGAGGGCCAGGCGGTCACGGCCGCCTTTGACCCGATGCTGGCCAAGCTCGTGGTCACTGGCGCCGACCGGGCCGAGGCCAGAGCGCGCGCGGATAGCGCGCTGCGCGACATGGTACTGCTTGGCTGCCAGACCAATATCGGCTTTCTGAGACGGGTCCTCAATCATCCGGCCTTTGCCGCCGGCGAGGTCCATACGGGCTTTCTGGATGCCAATCCGGAACTGGCCGCCGAGCCCGAACTGTCGCCCGTGACCCGCGAGCGCCTGCTGGCTGTCGCCGCGGCCATGACCAAGCCCCTGCGCGATATTGCCGATACGGTGCCTGACCTGCATGCCGCCATGGGCGACTGGAGAAACTGATGCAGCACGCCTTCAAGATCAGGGATGTCGAGCATGCCGTCGGCCTCTCCCGCAGCCCCGACGGTTACCGCCTGCACCTGGGCGAGCGTTGTCTCGAGTTCCGCCTGCAACCCGGCGAACAGGGCGATCTCGTGCTGCAGTGCGGCGGCACGGTGGATCACCTGCGCGTGGCGGTGGACGGCGACGATGTCTGGATCCACCTGGACGGTGAAACCCACTGCCTGCGCTTCGAGCACGCCCTGCAACGGCTGGCGGAGCTTAATGAAGCGGCGGGCGCCGACGTGATCAAAGCCGCCATGCCGGGCAGCCTGGTCAGCCTCGGCGTCGCCGCCGGAGACACCGTGCACAAGGGACAGACCCTGCTCGTGATGGAAAGCATGAAAATGGAAACCACGATCGTCGCTCCGCGTGACGGCGTCGTGGCCGAGGTCCGGCTTGCGCCGGGACAGACTTTCGACAAGGACGCGGTGCTGCTCAGCCTTGAGCCCGTGGCCGGTGAATGAGCCGCCCGATGACGGACGGCCGCAATGACAGGTGAAACACTATGAGTGAAGACAAGACGGTACTGATCGCCAACGGCCAGGGGTTCTGGGGCGACAGCCTGCTCGGCCCGCTGCGCCTGGTCGAGGAGGGGCCGCTGGACTACCTCACCCTCGATTATCTGGCCGAAGTCACCATGAGCATCATGCAGAAGCAGCGCCAGCGGAATCCTGACGCCGGCTATGCCACGGACTTTGTGGAAATGCTGCGACTGATCCTGCCCAAGTGCCAGGAACGCGGGATCAAGGTCATCGCCAATGCCGGCGGCGTGAATCCGCGCGGCTGCCTCAAGGCAATCCAGCAGGTGGTCCGGGAACTGGGGATGAGCGGCGTCAAGATCGGCATCGTTGAAGGCGACGACATCCTCGACCAACTGCCCGAGCTGATGGCCTCTGGCGAGGAATTCCGCAATCTGGACAGCGGCGCGCCGGTGCAGGATGTGCTTGATCGCCTGCTGTCGGCCAACGTCTACATCGGTGCCAAGCCCATTGCCGATGCGCTGGCCCAGGGCGCCGATATCGTGGTGACCGGTCGCGCCACCGACCCTTCGGTGGTCCTCGCGCCCCTGATCCACGAGTTTGGCTGGTCCATGGACGACTACGACAAGCTGGCCGCCGGCACCGTGATGGGTCATATCCTGGAATGCGGTGCCCAGTGCACTGGCGGCAACTACTGCGGCTGGAAGGACGTGCCGGACTTCGCACGCATCGGCTACCCCGTGGTCGAGGCCAGCGCCGATGGCAGTTTCGTGGTGACCAAGCACGAGGGCACCGGCGGGCTGGTCAACATCGACACGGTGACGTCCCAGCTGCTCTACGAGCTGGGCGACCCGAAGAACTACCTGGGCCCGGACTGCAAATCGGACTTCACCACGATTCAGCTGGCCCAGGACGGCGAGAACCGGGTCCGGGTCAGCGGCATCAAGGGCGCGGCGCCGACGGACACTTACAAGGTCTCCATGTCCTTTTTCAACGGCTACAAGATCAGCGGCCAGATCGTCTATACCGGCCCCGATGCTGTCGAAAAGGCCGAACTCGCGGCGAAGATCGTATTCGAGCGGGTGGCGCTCTACGGCAAGCCGATTCCCGAGGAGGACCAGTTCTACGAGATCTTCGGCAACAACGTGTGCTACCGGGGCATCGTCGAACGCGCCGAACCACCCTCGGAAGTACTGCTTCGCATCGGCGCCAAGAGCCAGGACCCGAAGGTCCTGTCCACCCTCGCACGCGAGGTCGCACCGCTGGCCACCGCCGGCCCGGTCGGCCTGACCGGTTTTGCCGGCGGCCGCCCCCGCCCCACCGAAATCGTCGGCTACTGGCCGGCGCTGATCGACAAGAACAAGGTGCACACCAGCGTCACCGTGGAGGAAGTCTGAGATGGCCAAGGTCAAACTGATGGATATCGCCATTGCCCGCAGCGGCGACAAGGGCGCTGGCAGCAATGTCGGCATCAAGGCCCATACGCCGGAACTGTACGCGTATCTGCGCGAGCACCTCACGGCCGACCGGGTCAAGCAGCACTTTTCGCAGATCTGCCTGGGTCCGGTGACCCGCTACGAACTGCCGAACCTGCAGGCGCTGAACTTCATCCTGGAGGACTCGCTGGGCGGTGGCGGCACGGAAACCCTGCTCACCGATGCGCAGGGCAAGGTTCACGGCCTGGCCCTGCTGCACATGGAAATGGACATTCCGGACGAGCTGCTGGCGTGATGCGCGGCGCCCTGCAGCCCCGTGCCGGCGCAACACGCCGGCCGCGTCCAGCCTCAGCCACCCGGCGGAGCACCTGTCTTGTCTGACGGCGTACTGGACCGGTTGCGGGACCGCGCGCGCAAACAGCACCGGCGGATCCTGCTGCCCGAGCATGCTGACCCGCGCGTACTGGAGGCCGCGCATCGCCTGGCGGCGGACAGTCTCGCGGTGCCGGTACTGCTGGACTGGACGGACAGCAGGCCAGCGCCACCGGGCATCGAGATTCTGGCCCGCCGCGAGGACGCATCGGAGTGGCAGGAAAGAGCTGCCGGCGCCTTCGCCGAGGCCCGCGCAGCCAAGGGCATGAGCGTGGAGACGGCGCGCGAGCAGCTGCGCAACCCCCTGCTGATGGCCGCCGCACTGGTGCGGCTGGGTTACACGGATGGCGGTGTCGCGGGCTCGCTCGCGACCACGGCGGACGTGCTGCGGGCCGGCATCCAGGCCATCGGACTGGCGCAGGGCGTGCATCGCGTTTCCAGCGCCTTTCTGATGGAACTGATCGATGGCCGGGTGCTCAGCTATGCCGACTGCGCCGTGAATCCGGACCCCGATCCCGCAGCTCTGGCGGACATCGCTATTGAAACGGCAGTCAGTCATGAACGGCTGACCGGCGAGGATGCGCGTGTCGCCCTGCTCTCCTTCGCCACCCGGGGCTCGGCCGAGCACGCCATGGTGGACAGGGTCCGCGCCGCCCTCGCCCATGCCCGGACCAAACACCCCGCCCTGGTCATTGACGGCGAGCTGCAGTTCGACGCCGCATTCCTGCCCCACGTCGGCCAGCACAAGGCGCCGGACTCGGCGGTGGCCGGGCAGGCGAACGTGTACATATTCCCGGACCTCAACGCCGGCAACATTGCCTACAAGATCACCGAGCGCCTCGGCGGCGCCAAGGCCATTGGCCCTGTGCTGCAGGGCCTGCGCCGTCCCTGGATGGACCTGTCCCGTGGCTGCAGCGCCGATGACATCGTGGATGTCGCGGTGATCGCCTCGGTTCTGGCCAGCCCGAACTGAATCCGCCACTGCCCCGGCACTCCCCACAGGAAGCCTGACAAGCCCATGAAACGTCTGCAATCCGCCATCAACGTCCAATCAGAAGCCTTTCGGGCCAACGATGCGCACAACCGGCGCCTGGCCGAGGAATTCCATGCCCGCCAGAATGCGGCCCGACATGCGCGGCCCGAGCGGGACATCGAACGCCTGCGCAAGCAAAACAAGCTGCTGGTCCGCGAGCGCCTTGAGCGTCTGCTCGATCCCGGCACGCCCTTTCTCGAACTGTCGACCCTGGCGGCGGGAGAGAAATACGACGGCAGCGTGCCAGGCGCAGGCTGCGTGACCGGCATTGGCATCGTGTCGGGCCGCGAGGTGGTGATCAATGCAGGCGATGCCAGCGTCAAGGGCGGGGCCTGGTATCCGCTGACGATCAAGAAGACCGTACGGGCGCTGGACATCGCGATCGAGAACCGCCTGCCGGTGGTCCACCTGTGCGATTCCGCCGGCGGATTCCTGCCTGAGCAGGCTGAGCTCTTCGCCGACAAGTATTACGCCGGACGCATCTTCCGCAATCAGTGCGTCCTGTCCAAGATGGGCATCCAGCAAGTCTCGGTCGTGCTCGGCCACTGCACCGCTGGCGGCGCGTATGTGCCGGGCCTGTCGGACTACAGCGTGATCGTGCGCGGCACCGGCGCCATCTTCCTGGCCGGCCCACCGCTGGTGAAGGCTGCGACCGGCGAGGATGTCAGCGTCGATGAGCTGGGTGGCTGCGACATGCACACCCAGGTCTCCGGCGTGGCGGACTATCCCGCTTCCAGCGAAGACGAAGCCCTGGCCATCGCCCGTGACGTGGTCGCCCAGTTCAAGACCCCGGACAAGACCCGGATCGAGTGGCAGCCGCCGGAAGACCCCTATTACGACCCGCAGGAGCTGTACGGCATCATTCCACGGGACATCAAGCAGCAGTTCGATGTGCGCGAAGTGATCGCGCGGCTGGTGGATGGCTCCCGCTTTCACGAATACCAGCCAAGCTACGGCACCACCCTGGTCTGCGGCTATGCCCATCTTTGGGGCTACAAGGTCGGCATCCTCGGCAACAACGGGGTGCTGTTCAACGATTCCGCACTGAAAGGCGCCCATTTCATCGAGCTGTGCAACCAGAACCGCACCCCGATTCTGTTCCTGCAGAACATCACCGGCTACATGGTCGGGCGCGAGTACGAACGCGCCGGCATCACCAAGGACGGAGCCAAGATGATCATGGCGGTGACGGGTTGCGAAGTGCCGAAATTCACCGTCATGTGCCATGGCAGTTTCGGCGCCGGCAATTACGGCATGTCCGGCCGGGCCTTCGACTCACGCTTCCTGTTCAGCTGGCCGCAGCACCAGATTTCGGTGATGGGCGCCGAGCAGGCGGCCAACACCCTGGCGGAGGTCAAGGTCCGTCAGCTGGCCCGCGCTGGCCAGCAGCTCAGCCCCGAGCAGATCGAGGAGATTCGCCAGCCCGTGCTCGACGAGTTCCAGCGCAAGTCCAGCGCCTACTGGTCCAGCTCGGAAATCTGGGACGACGGCATCCTGGATCCGGTAGACACCCGCAATGCCCTGGGCATGGCGATTTCCGCCTCGCTGAACGCGCCGATCCGCGAACCGGGCTACGGCATCTTCCGCATGTAAACCGGCAGTTCAGCGCGCGCCAGGGGCGCGTCGACCTGTCCCGGCGAGTCGCCCAGCCGGGCATGATCGCAGTTCACAGGAAACCAGCTTCGGTTCTTGCCGCGACGCTGAGGCCGCGCCGGCATCGAGCGGCATCTCAAGCACGATGACGTCGCACTCACGCAGAACCGCGCCTCCGTATTCGCGAACATAGGCCGCGCAGATGATATCCGGCACATCCTGACCGGCGAAGCAAGCCCGGTATCCACAGACCGGCGCAAAGCGCAAGCCTGAGGGCACCGCCAGATAGTGCCCGCGCGCATCCTGGTACAGCAGCATGACGCCCCTCGCTGGATGATTCC
>JBFKIN010000015.1:0-19370 GCA_041632255.1 Oceanococcus sp.
GCCGTGGCCGCCCATCAGGCGATCCCCCTGATCGCCGACATGCATGCCGACAGCCTGCTCTGGTCACGCGACCTGCTGCGTCGCTCGGATATCGGCCATGTGGACATCCCGCGCCTGATCGAGGCCCGGGTGGGCCTGCAGGCCTTCACGATCGTGACCAAGTCGCCGCGCGGACAGAACATCGACCGCAATGATGCCGACACCGATCGCATCACTGATCTGGTGATCGCCAGCGGCTGGCCTCCGCGTACCTGGACCAGCCTGTTCGAGCGCGCTTTGTACCAGATGAACCGCCTGCATGGGATGGCCGAGGCCGACCCCCGCCTGCGCCTGCTGCGCAGCCGCCAGGATCTGCTGCAATTCGAGATCGATTATCAACGCGAACAGGGGCAGGTCGCGGCCTGGCTGGGGCTGGAGGGTGCTCACGCCCTGGAGGGTGATCTGGCCAATCTGGACCGACTGCATGCCGCCGGCCTGCGCATGGCCGGCATCACCCACTTTTTCGACAACGCGCTGGGCGGCTCGCAACATGGCATGGACAAAGGCGGATTGACCGCCTTCGGCCGGCAGGCCGTCGCACGCATGCAGGAACTGGGGATCCTGGTCGATCTCGCCCACGCCTCGGACGCGGTGATTGCCGACGTGCTGGCCATGAGCACGCGACCGGTGGTCGTGTCGCACGGCGGCGTCAAGGGCAGCTGCGACAACAATCGCACGCTCAGCGACGGCCAGATTTTCGGCATCGCCGCGACCGGCGGCCTGATCGGCATTGGTTACTGGCCTCTGGCAGTCTGCGGCGAGGATGCCCTGGCCATCGCCCGGGCCATTCGCTACGTGATCGACATCGCCGGCGTTCGCCACGTCGCCCTAGGCTCGGATTTCGACGGCAGCGTGGTCACGCCCTTCGACACCACCGGCCTGCCACAGATCACCGGGGCGCTGATGGAGGCCGGCCTGACCGAGGCCGAACTGGCCCTGATCATGGGTGGCAACGTCCGGCGCGTGCTGCTCGAAACTCTGCCAGAACGCTGACAGGCCGGCCTTCGCTTCCGTCATCGTCGTTGCCGTGACCACCGCCAAGGACCGGCCGAAGACCCGGCACCGGCGGCGTGACCGTGTTTCGACACTCCCCTGTGATCGGCCCGGTCCATAGTGCTGGCGAGCAGGCGCTGCCTGCTTCCCCGGAGCGCGGCGGGACCTTTCTCTCCATCATTACAATTTATCGATATCTTGGTTCGATGTTGTAATATTGAATCCTCGGCAGCAGCATGGTGGGCACGGACAACGGGCACCACCGAGGGCACCAGCATGAGTGATACCGGAACATCCATCCCCCCCGGCGAAACGCACGTCGTGAGCAATGTCGCGAGTGATGCCGGCGACATCAACCTGTTTCGTGGCGACACGGCGCTGGCCGAGGCCATGGTGAGAGAAGGCGCCGCATGGGGCGTCGAGGATCTCGACCGCTTCGGCGCGCTGGTCGGGCGCGCGGACTACCGCGAGCTTGGTCACCTGGCCAACCGCTACACGCCGGAGCTGGACACGCACGACCGCTTTGGCCACCGCATCGATCTCGTGCGCTATCACGAGTCCTACCACCGGCTGATGCACACTGCGATGGAGCACGGTCTGCACGCCTCGCCCTGGACCGACCCGGGTCCTGGCGCCAATGTGGCACGCGCCGCCAGGAATCTGCTCCACACGCAGGTCGAGGCCGGTCACGGCTGCCCGGTGACCATGACCTTTGCGGCCATTCCCAGCATCCGCATGCAGCCGGAACTGGCGGCCCGCTTCGAGGACCGCATCCTGGCCCGCGCCTACGACCCGCGGAATCTGCCCGCGGACCAGAAGCAGGCGCTGACGGTCGGCATGGGCATGACCGAAAAGCAGGGTGGCTCCGATGTCCGCGCGAACAGCACGGTGGCCAGACCCGAATCCGCGCCAGGTCCCGGCGAGCTGTACGCGCTGACCGGCCACAAGTGGTTCCTGTCGGCGCCGATGTGCGACCTGTTCCTGGTCCTGGCGCAGGCCCCCGGCGGACTGTCCTGCTTCCTGGTGCCGCGCTGGCGCCCCGACGGTCACAAGAACGCCCTGCAGGTGATCCGCCTGAAGGACAAGATGGGCAACCGCTCGAATGCCTCCAGCGAAGTGGAATTCCGTGGCGCCCAGGGCTGGCTGATCGGCGAGGAAGGGCGTGGCGTGCCGACCATCATCGAGATGGTCAGCCTGACCCGCTTCGACTGCATTGTCGGCTCGGCCGCATTGCTGCGGGCCGGCGTCGCCAACGCCATCCGTCATTGCCGCGAACGGGCCGCTTTCGGCAAGCCACTGCTGGAGCAGCCATTGATGCGCAACGTGCTGTCCGATCTGGCCCTGGACTACGAAGGCGCCGTGGCGCTGGCCATGCGTCTGGGCCGGGCTCTCGACCGGCGCGACAGCGATCCACATGAGCGCAACCTGGTGCGTCTGGCCACAGCCGTCGGCAAGTACTGGGTCTGCAAGCGCGCGCCGCAGCACAGCTACGAGGTGATGGAATGCATCGGCGGCAGCGGCGTGATGGAAAACGCCATCTATCCCCGTCTGTTCCGCGAGTCCGTCATCAATCCGATCTGGGAAGGCAGCGGTAACGTGCAGTGCCTGGACGTGCTGCGGGCCATGGGACGCAACCCGGAAGTCCTGGACAGCCTGCTGGCCGAAATGGAGGCCGCGCGCGGGGGGCACGCGCAACTGGATCGCGCCGTGGACAGCCTGAAGCAGCAGCTGGGACGTCTGGACCCGCATGATCAGGCAGGCCTCGAGTTCGGCGCCCGCCATCTGGTCGATCAGATGGCGCTGGCCCTGCAGGCCGCTTTGCTGGTCAGACATGCTCCGTCGCCGGTGGCCGATGCTTTCTGCGCCAGCCGGCTGGCGGTGCAGGGCCAGCACTGCTATGGGGCCCTTCCCCGTGGCAGCGATGTCGCCCTCATCCTGAACCGGGCGGATCCATCAATCGGGGATCTGGCGGACACCGCAGCGGCCCACGCCGCGGCCTGAACAACGCGCTTCCGCGGGGTCGTCCAGGCCCCTTGCACCAAACTGGGGCTTGACCGGAACCCTGAAATCGGCGGGAATGGTGCTGGGCGCGGATGCGCCCGGGAAAAAAGGAGCGGACTGGAGGCGCCCGATCAGGCGTCAGCATCCGGCATCCGGACATGGGACCGAAGCAAGGCAGGAAGAGCTGGCCGAAGGCATCACCCGACACGCGGGCCGGGCACGATTTGGTCAGTGATCTGTTTCGAAGTCTGAGCGACGAAGAACGCCGGCAATGCGCCGCCCGCTGCCGCTGGCAGGAATTTCCGCGCGAAGCCGGCATCCTGAACCGGGATGATCCGGATAATGATGTCCTGTTCATCCAGAGCGGACGGGTGCGGGCCACGGCCTACTCGCCGGAGGGGCGACCGGTGGTGTTCCGGGATATCGGACCTGGCGGGATCGTCGGGGAATATGCCGCCCTGGATGATCACCCGCGTTCGGCCGATGTCTACGCCCTGGAGCCCACCCGGGTGGCGCGCATGTCCGCTGGCGACTTTCTGGCCCTGCTCGAATCCCACCCGCTCTGCATGCGCGCAATGCTGCGCAACCTGACCGCATCGATCCGCCATCTCAGCGCGAAGCTTTACGAAGTCACCACGCTGAATGCCAATACCCGCATCCGCATCTACCTGCTCAGGCTGGCTCGCGACTGTGACGCGCAGGCCCGCATCGTCAACATGCCCCGCCTGCCCTCCCAGGCAGATATCGCCAACCTGCTGAGCACACAGCGTGAAACGGTCTCGCGCGAATTCCGTCGACTGGAAAATGAAGGCATCCTGGTCCGGCATGATGAGGTCCTGCTGCTGGACACTCTGCGGCTGGATGACGAATTGAGCCTGATCTGAAGCGCCGCGATTCGAACCGGGCGCAACCCACGCGAATTCGCTCAGGCGCCCGACCCACCCGGGTCGCCCTCACAGACCAGACGACCGCGGCCCTGCTGCTTCGCCAGGTACATGGCTGCGTCGGCCCGGGCCAGCAAGGCACGCGCCTGCCGACCGTCGCGCGGCGACTGCGCCAGGCCGATGCTGATGCCAAGGATCATCGCCTCGCCCTGCCAGTCAAAGGGCAGGTGAAACGCGCTCAGCAGGTCCAGGGCGATTTTCCGCGCCGACGCCGGATCAGGCAGGCCGCGCAACACGATCACGAACTCGTCGCCCCCCATGCGGCCGACAGTGTCGCCTGCGCGAACCCCGGCGCGCAGGCGGCGGGCCACCTCGCGGAGCACAGCGTCGCCTGCCTCATGGCCGAAGCTGTCATTGATCAGCTTGAATTTGTCGAGGTCAATGAACAGGAGCGCCGTGACCCGCCCGTCGCGTTGATCCTGCAGCAGGGCCTGATGCAGGCGGTCCATGCACAGGCTCCTGTTGGGCAGATCGGTCAGGCTGTCGTGCAAGGCAAATTTCAGCAGCGCCTTCTCACGCCGCCGTTGCCGCAGTTGATGGCGCAGCCGGGCCAGCAGTTCGGCGCGACGCAGGGGTCGGGCCACAACGTCCGATGCACCATTGCGAAAGGCCATCTCGTAAAGGGCCGTATCCGTTACGGCGCTGATAAGCAGGATCGGAATGCCTTCCGTGCGCTGGTCCGCCCTCATCCGCCGGCACAATTCGATGCCGTTGCCGTCGCTCAGGTCCACATCCACGAGCAGCAGGTCCGGCGGCTGCGCGCAGGCCTGACGAAAGGCCGCGTCAATGCCGTCGACCGCGACGGATCGACAGTCCGGCCGGATCAGCCCTGCTATCCGATCGATTTCCCCCGGATCGGCACCGGCCAACAGGATAAAGGGCACAGACAATGATTCATCGGGCCCGGAACCCGGCCATCCCGACCCGCCCCCGGGCGCCAGCGGATGGCCGCCCTGCTCTTCCCCGCTCGCGACGCCACGGCTCCATTGCTCCCGCTGCGCAGCCTTGCTTCGCATTCCATCACCAGACACGGTTCTGACCCCGTTTATGAGTGTCTGGATGCAGCCTAGGCACTGATGGATTGGCGGGCTGTGACAAAGCTCACAAAAGCCCTGCGCAAAAAAAAATGGCAGCCACCGCATGGGTGACTGCCATCTCCTTTCCCTACCCCCGAAAGACCTTCTTCACTCGTAGGATGAGCTGGTTTTGCGCTCTGTTGTACGGTTTAACACGACCGGAGCCGAAAAAGGGTTCCCCTCAGCAGGCCATGCGACGCCGGACCAGCCCCAGACCCAGCAGAAGCAGCAGCACCAGCAGGCCATTGCTGCCACCACGGCTGTCGGGGACGACGGGCGCCACGCGGGAGGCGCTGAGCTCGGCCCGGCTGACCGGCGACACCGTGCGATTGCGCCAGACGCGGGCGCTCACGCCGGTTGCAGAAGCGTCAGCCAGCCGTGCCGTGAAGGTTCCGGTGCGCGGATCCACCGCGGCCCAGACTGCATCGCTGAAGTCCGTACTGGCGGCCAGCTGGACCACCACATTGGCCGGACTGAAACCCGCCTGACCCAGTTCCGTGTCCTCACCCAGGTCCGGTACGCTGGCGCGGCCGCTGACCAGCACGCCATCAGCATCGGCGGTGACCGAATCCAGCACAACGCCGAAAGGCGCCGGTGCATCGACATCAGCGGGGGTGATGGTCAGGCTGGAGGCGTGATCGCCCTCGAAGCCGTAGGCCCACTCGACCTGGCCGCTCAGCGTGAAATGCAGGCCAAGCCGCTCCCCGGCGACGGCAATACGGTCCGTGCTGAAACTGAATTCAAAGGCCGTCCAGCTCAGCGGTGCCGTCATTTGCACAACCGCCTCGGAACTGCCGATCACACGATCACCGGCATTGAGAAAGGCCTGCAGCTGCACAGGCCCGGCCGTCACGGGCTGGACGTATACCGTGACGTCCACCTGCGAGCCGGCCGGTAAAAGACCGGTCAACTCGTCATCCGCGGCGAACACGCCCTTGGGCCGGAAACCGCCGATGGTGCCGGTGATTCGCGAGTCGAAACAGGGCTCCAGATCCCCCTCGATGCCAGGCCGCTGGCTCATGAACTGCTGATGATCCTCCTCGTTGGCCGTCCTCGGCAATCCACAGGCCGCGGCATCGCGGTAAGGCTCGTGAGCCAAGGTGCGGTGAAGTTCGTAGTAAAGCGGCCCGCTGAGCGCGACGGTCTGCGGCACCTCATCAGCAGCCGCGGCATAAGCCCTGTAAGGCGCCAGGTTGCTGACCGGCGCCGTGCCCTGGAATTCCGCCAGGCTGGCGATATCCTCGGCGCAGCTATCTTCATTGCCGTCGCCATTCCGGTCATAGCTGCCGTAGAGCGCATCACGCAATTCGCAATCCACGGCGAAGAACTGGTCGGCGTCACTGCGATCCGGGAGCTCTGCCCGCCCCAGCAGCACTTCCAGCGCCCGTGCCGCAGCATTCGGCGTGGCCGCGCCATAGCCCTCGAACAGAAAGCGATCGCTGGCGTTGGTATTGACAGGGTACGGCCACATGGAGGTCCGGGCGTCCAGTGAGGCCGCCGTTTTCAGGACCACACCGCGCAGTTCCCGCCGGGTCAGCTTGCCGTCGGCCAGCCAGGGACTGCCCGGAATCGGCAGTCCTTCGGCAATGACCTGCCCCGGTCGCACGCCGGTGCGTGGATCGCCCAGAGCCTGGCGCACGCCGCGCAGGACACTGCCAAAGACCCCGGCAGTGTACGGCGAGGCTGCCGAGGTGCCGCTGTGCGGGCAGATGTTGTCGACCCCGGTGCGGCATGCGGAAGGCAGCCAGCCATCGCCCCAGGACGACACATGAGCCGGCGTGCCTTCGCCGACGATTGCCCCTGAAGTGTCGCGGCGCAGGGCGCCGACCAGCACGGTCCAGGCCGGGCCATTCTGGTCGGAACCGTAGGTCTCATTGGTGACGATGAAGGCATTGCCCACGCCGTTGCCGGCTGAGAACAGCACGTTGACGCCGCGCTCCACCGCCTGCTTGGAGGCCGGGTCGATGAGCAGGTCCAGCGGATCATTCAGCGCGGTCACGCCCAGCGGCGCGTTGCCCACATAACCATGGCTGTGGGTGGTGATTTCCGCATAGGGGAAGCCGTAGACATCGTCGTCATCCAGACCGTCGACGATGAAAATCAGGCAGGTCGGACAGTAGCCGTAGCGGTTGCCCACCGCGACCCCGGCCGAACCGGAGCCGTGACCGTTGTTGTCCACGATCAGGTCCGCCGGCGCATCATCGTAGCCGCCGTTGGAGTAGGCACCGATGATCTTGGTGCCGGGAATCCAGTACTGCACCCCCGGCTGCACAAAGCCGAACTGTCCGGCCACGGGCGTGTGCCACAGGGCCTTGTCCTGCTCCGGGTAGTACTCGCCATTGAGCGTGATCGGAATCGGCTGCGAACGGCAGGGAAAATTCGCGATGTATTCGCAGGGCGGCCGGGTGAAGTTCTCGGTCAGTTCCAGCACCCGAGGATCCGGGTAGGTCGCGGCGGAGAATTCCGAATGGTAGGGATTGATGCCGGAGTCCGACATGCCGATGATGGTCAGAGGCACCACCATGTCGCGCATCTCCTGCGCCTTGCCCACATAGACCGAAGTCATTTGCTGCGATTCCAGGCCCTCGGCGTCGGTGACCAGGGCCCGCACCAGGTGATGGCCGGCCGGAAGCTTCGCGCGCACCACTTCGCCCTGCGCGTCGATGCCGCCATCACGATCGAAATCCCAGGCCACGGCATACGGCGGCGTTCCGCCGTTGACCTGCGCGCGCAGCTCCTGTGGTGTGCCATCGATGAACTGGTAGATGCCACCGGCGCTGACGCTCAGCGGCTCCCTCCGAGTCTCGCCAATCACGAAGCGCACGCTGTCGCTGGCGCGGTTGCCGCTGCGGTCGGTGACGGTCAGTACTGCCTCGTAGTGACCTGCCTCCCAGTCACTGACGTCGACTCGCGCGGCAAACTGCTGGCGGTTGATGATCTCGGCGTCCCCCAGGCTCCACTCGAAACGGTAGGGGGCATGGCCACCCCAGCCGCTGCCGAGCAAAACGACCTGCCCGTTGACCACTTCCGGCGTTGCGCCGGCATCGGCAGTCAGCGTTGCAGCCTGTGCCGGTATCCCGGTGACTACAGCGAAGGCGAATGCGGCAGCACGCCACATATTCGGCAGATTCCCCATGAACATCTCCAGATTACGTGCAGCCGACCGCCTGCCGGTCGGCACGGGTGGAAACACGCGACAGACGTCCGGATGGTTCCTTTCCCGGTCACGTCGTCCCATCGGACGAAGCCTCACGCCCCGGCATGCCTAATCTTTGCATGCTTCCCACAGCCCCGCCGGAGTCCGTCATCAGCCGCCTGCAGTATCACGACCTGTGCGTCACCGAGATCATCGAGGAGACCGCGGACGCCCGCTCCCTGGTCTTCGCCGTGCCCGATGCACTGGCCGAGACCTTCCGATACCGCCCCGGGCAGTTTTTGACCCTGCGTGTGCCGCTCGAAGAGCAGCCGTTGCCGCGCTGCTATTCCGCCTCGAGCTCACCGCTGCTTGATGAGCCCCTGCGGGTCACCATCAAGCGCGTGGTCGACGGCCGCGCCTCGAACTGGATCTGCGACCGGCTGAAGCCCGGTGACCGACTGGCGGTGGCTCCGCCGGCCGGCGTTTTTACACCGAAATCGCTGGACGGTGACTTTCTCCTGTTGGCTGGCGGCAGCGGCATTACCCCGGTGCTGTCCATCCTGCGCAGCCTGCTGTTCGCGGGCCAGGGACGGGCCCGCCTGATCTACGCCAACCGTGACGAGCGCTCGGTGATCTTCGCCGAGGAACTCGCCCGACTGTCCCGCGAGTTTCCCAGCCGCCTGCAGTTGATCCACTGGCTGGATTCCGTGCAGGGTCTGCCCTCCCAGGCCCAGCTGGCAGAACTGGCGCGCGGCTGGGAGAATGCCCAGGCCTTCATCTGTGGTCCGTCCGTATTCATGGACGGCGCCGCCGCCGCGCTGCACGATGCGGGATTCGGCCAGGGGCAGGTCCACATCGAGCGTTTCGTATCACTGCCTGAGGATGCCGAAGAGCTGCCGGCAGCGCCTGTCGCAGGCGCGGCGAGCGTAAGCATTACCGTGAACCTGGACGGACAGGCCCATGAAGTGGAAGGCCAGCGCGGTCAGATTCTGCTCGACGCGCTGGAGGCGGCCGGCCTGGATGCCCCGTATTCCTGTCGCAGCGGCGCCTGCGCCGCCTGTATGTGCCGGCTGGACGCCGGCGAAGTGGAACTCGCCCACAACCACGTCCTGGACCGCAATGACCTGGACCAGGGCTGGATTCTGGGTTGTCAGGCGCAGATGCAATCTGACCTCATCACCGTGACCTATCCGGAGTAGCGATGTCGACCTCGATCGCCGCCTTTGCCGAGATTGTCTCCCGTCAGCCGGACCATCCCGCCCTGATCGCCGAGAATGGACAACGCTTCAGCTACGCCGAACTGGACCTGGCCCGCATCGAAGCCGCCCGCGCCCTGATCGCGGCCGGCATCGGCGCGGGAGACCGAGTGGCCATCTGGGCACCGAACTGCGCCGAATGGGTCATCGCCGGGCTGGCGATTCACAGCGTTGGGGCCGCGCTGGTCCCTATCAACACCCGAATGAAGGGAGCCGAGGCAGGCTATATCCTTGACCGTAGCAGCGCAGCCCTTCTGCTCTGCGCCGGCGACTTCCTCGGGCAGCATTATCCCGACCTGCTGGGCGCGCACCGGCCTTCGACCCTGACACGCATCGTCGTCTTCGCCGACGCCCGCGCGGGCGACGAGGCCTGGGAGGATTTCCTGAAGACCGGGTCGTCGGTGCCCGTGAGCGAGATCGACGAACGCATCGCCACGCTGGGTGAGGACTCGCCCATGGACATCATGTTCACCTCCGGCACCACCGGGCGCCCCAAGGGAGTGGTCAGTCACCACGGCCAGAACGTCCGGGTGATCCGTGAGTGGTGCGACCGCATGCAGATGGTTCCGCAGGACCGCTACCTGATCGCCAACCCCTTCTTTCACGCCTTCGGTTACAAGGTGGGCTGGCTGGGCGGCCTGATCAGCGGCTGCACAATCCTGCCGCATGCGGTTTTCGACGCGGGCGCCATCATCCGGCGGATCAGCGAACACAGAATCTCGGTGCTGCCCGGGCCACCGACCCTGTTCGTCAGCCTGCTGGATGAACCGGCCCTGCGCGGGGGCGACTTTTCCTCGCTGCGCGCCACCATCACCGGCGCTGCAGCAGTCGCCCCCTCCCTGATCGAACGCATTCGCAGCGAACTCGGATTCGACATCGTGCTCACGGGCTACGGCCTGACGGAAACCTGCGGCATCGTGTCCCTTTGCGACGCTGACGACAGCGCCGAAACCATCGTCAGCACCTGCGGCAAGCCTGTTCCGGACACCGAGGTGCGCATCGTCGATGCCGGCAACACCCCTTTACCGCAGGGGGAAACCGGTGAAATCGTGGTGCGTGGCTACAACGTCATGCAGGGCTATCTGGACGATCCGGAAGCGACCGCCGAGGCCATAGACGGGGATGGCTGGCTGCACACCGGCGATGTGGGCCTGATCGACGAAGCCGGTTACATCCGGATCACCGACCGGCTCAAGGACATGTACATCTGCGGCGGCTTCAACTGCTATCCGGCGGAGATCGAGAACATGATCGCCGCGCATCCGGCAGTGAGCCAGATCGCGGTTGTCGGCGTCCCCGACGAGCGCATGGGAGAGGTGGGCAAGGCCTGCATCGTGCCGCGCGCGGGCCAGCCGCTGGACCCCGATGAACTGATCGCCTGGTGCCGCGACAGAATGGCGAACTACAAGGTGCCTCGCTACGTCGACATCCTGGACGCCCTGCCGATGAACGCCTCCGGCAAGGTCATGAAATTCCAGTTGCGCACTTGACCAGGAGATTTGCCGATGGCCAATGAGCTGACGAACAAGGTGGTGCTGGTCACCGGCGCCTCACGCGGCGCCGGCAAGGGCATCGCCATCGCCCTGGGCGCCCAAGGCGCAACGGTCTACGTCACCGGCCGCAGCCGCCAGGAAGGCGACGCACCGCTGCCTGGCACCATCTACGCCACCGCCCAGGCCATCGACGCCGCGGGTGGACGCGGCGTGCCGGTCGCCTGCGATCACGCCGATGATGCGCAGGTCGAGGCCCTGTTCCGACAGATCGAAGCCGAGCACGGTCGCCTGGACATTCTGGTCAACAATGCCACCTTCCTGCATGACGAATTGATCGTGAAAGGCCCCTTCTGGGAGAAGTCGCGCGACCTGGTCAGAATCCTCGATGTCGGCCTGCGCTCATCCTACGTCGCCAGCTGGCACGCCGCTCCGCTGCTGCTGAAATCCTCCGCGGGCCTGGTCGTCTTCACCTCCTCCTTCGGCGCCAACTGTTACATGCACGGCGCCGCCTACGGTGCGCAGAAGGCCGGCACGGACAAACTCGCCCATGACATGGCGGTGGATTTCCGGCCGCATGGGGTCGCCTGCGTGTCGATCTGGATGGGCATGCTGCGGACGGAGCGCTCGCGCGCCGCGATGGATCAGGCCCCCGAGGCCTATGCCGGCTTCTGGGAAATCGCCGAGACGCCGGAATTCACCGGGCTCCTGATATCAGCGCTGCACCGTGACCCTCAGCGCATGCAGCGCAGCGGCCAGGTATTCATCGGCGCCGAACTGGCGCAGGAATACGGCATCAGCGACACCGACGGCAAGCAGCCGATCAGCCATCGCGAGATGCTGGGCGGGCCGCCAGAGCCGCATCCAGCGGTCGTCGAATGACCGGGACTTTGGCCCCTGAGCGGTAAAGCGGCACTTTGCGATCGCGCGCTGCCGGCAACGCGGTCAGTGCAGAAACCACAGCGGACGACTGACACTGCAACTGGCAGGCCGATGCCGCCACGCAGCCGCGCATTCGCGGGCCACGGTCGCCATCCGCGGCGCATCATGGCCGGGCCGTAAAAAGCTCGCGATGGGCTTTGCGGCGCCCGCATCCCGGGGCCGGACATACCCGGGCCTCGCGCCGCGCGGCTACTGCGGTCGGGCCAGACTCCAGAGCACACGATGACGCAGTGGCAGGGTATGCGTCTCCCAGCGCTGCTGCGGACTCAGCGCGCGCAGCGCCGGCAGGTCGCGGCTGTCAATCAGCAGCCAGCGGTCCGGCGCCGCGTGTACCCATTGCGCGCCCTGCTCCACCGAGTTCAACCGATGCAGAGGACGCGTTGCGAAAAGGGCCAGCTGGGGCATCCAGTTCCACGTCGCAAGGGCCGCGTCCTCGCTCACAATGTCTTCAACCCCGACAAAGACCACCTTGGAGGTGCGCACCTGATTGAGGGTCGGGTAGGCCCAGTAGCCGAGCATCAGCCAGCCGACAAAGAAGAAGGTGGGCAGACCCAGCGCCCGTCGCCGGCCCCGCAGGACGAAGGAAATGACCAGCCCGGCGACCCCCAGGGTGAGCAGGAAATTCCACAGCAGGTTGGGCAGATCGCTGGGGTAAGGCACCTTGCCCTGCCACAGCTCTTCCTCATGACCGATCAGGCCCAGGGCGATGGTGGACAGGCTCAAAGCCCACAGGCAGGCCACGCTCAGGCGTTGCACGCCAGGCCGCCACCAGACGCCTCCGAGATAAGGCGCCATCAGCAGAGCCATGGCTGGCAGCAGCACGAGCAGCTGAACGCCGTGCTTGCCGGGGAGCAGACTGAACAGGCCCAGGGCCAGGATCAGATAACCCAGCAGCAGGCCAATGAACGGATCACGTGCTGCCAGCCTCTGACGCCAGATGCGGAACTTCCAGGGCAGAACCAGGCTCAGCGGCAGCCACAGCACCAGCGCCTGAATCGGAAGGTACCACCAGGACTGCGGCACCCGGGGATCCAGCACGCTGGCACCCCCCAGCAGGTTCACCAGCAGTCGGCGCCGGAAGTCGTCCAGTCCGGCTTCATCTGCGCCCGAAACAAAGCCGAGGGCGGGCAGAGTCCAGGCGAGGACCACCACCAGGCCGGCCACGGCCACCGTCCAGAAATCAGCCAGAACACGACCGGGGGGCAGCTCGGGCCAACGCTTTCGATACATCCAGGCATAGGGCAGGATGATCAGCGCCGGGAGATAGCCCACCCCCTTGGTCAGCACACCAAAACCCATCGCCACCCCGGCCAGGGTCAGCCACTTGCGGGTGTGCTCCAGCAACATGTACTGCAGCAGGCTGTAAAGGGCCAAGGTGGTCCAGAACATCAGCACCGCATCGACCTGCCCGCGATGCGCCTGCAGCATGAACTGGAAGCTGCACAGCAGTGCGGTCGCAGCCAGCCGGCCGGTGCGCGGACCCCAGAGCTGGCGGGCGAGATCATAGACCAGCCACAGGGTGCCGAAACAGGCCAGCAGGGCCGGCAGAAGAAAACTCAGGCGTAGCGAATGGGTGGCGTCATAAAAAGCCGCCTGCAGCCAGATCGCAAAAGGCGGGTGTTCGGCGAATGGCTCGCCAGCCAGATAGGGAATCAGCCATTCCCCGGATTCCGCCATGTGCTCGGCCATGAGGGCCAGCGCGGGTTCGTCGGGCGGCCAGGGATCGCGCAGGCCCAGGCCGGCCGTCAGCACGGCCAGGGCGATCAGCGCGATGCGCCAGCCCTTGCGTTCATCGCTGCCGTTCAGCCAGTCGAAGATGCGTTTCAAATCCCCGGGACCCCGCGACCCGCTTGCGTCGGAAACAGGCGGCGTCTATCGTCGAAAATCCTATTCTGGCGAATGTGGCAAGGATGAGCAAAACACTGTTCGAGAAGATCATCGAAGGCGAAATACCCGGCGACATCGTCTACGAGGACGAACACTGCGCCGCCTTTCGCGACGTCAACCCCACCGCCCCGATGCACATCCTGCTCGTGCCCCGCAAACCGATTCCCAAACTGGCCGACGCTGGCGCGGAGGATCAGGCCCTGCTCGGCCACCTGCTGCAGGTCGCACCGCGGATCGCGCAACAGGAGGGCTACGGTGACGCCTTCCGCCTGGTGGTCAACAACGGCGAAAAGGCCGGCCAGACGGTGTTTCATCTGCACATCCACATCATCGGCGGACGCGGCCTGCACTGGCCCCCGGGCTGATGCGCCAGCCAACCGCGAGCAGGAGACGCTCGCGGCGGAGCTTGAGCGACAACGCTGCAGCCCGCCCCTGAACTCTCTGGCGGCGCTGCTCAACGCGCTCAGGACCCGGGCATCGGCCCGACCAGCAGCTGCGGATCGATGCGCTGATCGAACCAGTTCATGCGCCAGTCCAGATGGGCGCCGGTCACCCGGCCGGTGGCCCCGATTTCCGCAATCTTCTCACCCTGCTCCACCCGCTGGCCCTGCGTGACCAGGATCTTGCTCAAATGCAGGAAGCTGGATGAGACACCGTGGCCATGATCCAGGATCAATGTGCCGCCCGAGAAGTACATGTCCGGGTGGGCCAGGGTCACGACACCCGCGGCGGGAGCCCGCACGGGCGTGCCGGTCGGCGCCGCCACATCGACGCCGTAGTGCGGCCGGCGCGGTTCGCCGTTGAGGATGCGCTGACTGCCGTAGACCCCGGAAATCGGCCCGATGCTCGGCCAGATGAAGGCCTGCTTGAAATCCAGCCGCGGATCGTCCGTGCGCCTCGCGGCAGACGCCATGGCGCCTTCTTGCCGTATCCGGGCCAGCGATTCCGGATCCGGCGTCACCTGTTTGGGCGGCAAGCCATCGATCCGCTGGATGGCGTACTCCCGCGAGGCCACCTCGAGCCGGCGCGACCAGCGCGCACCGTCCGGCAGCTGCACGATCAATTCCGCAGTGGCCGGATGGTCGCGGTCAAAGCCGAACACGAAGTCGCCCGAAGGGGACACCCGCAGGCGTCGCTCGTCCAGTGTCACCACGCTGCCCGTCGGCGCCTGGCCAATGATCATGCCGCCCTGGCGGAACTCGCCACGCAGTGTCACCGGCTCGGCGGCGACCGCCATGACGGACAGGCACAAGCCGATCAGCAGACCCAGCCTTCTCATGCCACTGCCCCGCGCAAGTAGGTGATGGCCGCAGCCAGTCGCGCTTCGGTCTGCTCCCGTCCGAGCAACTCCAGGGTCACGTCCAGCGACGGCGTATTCCCCGCGCCGGATACCGCCACCCGGACCGGCTGGCCGACCTTGCCCATACCGACCTCATGGGCCTGGGCCACAGCCTCCACGGCCGCGTGCATGGCCGCGCCGCTCCAGTCCTGCAGGGCCCGGCTGCGGTCCAGCAGGTCCTCCAGCAGTTCCGGCGTCTGCGCCTTGAAGTGCTTCTGCGCGTCCTTTTCAGCGTAGGCGCTGGGTGGCTGATAGTAAAAGCGGGTGCTTTCCGCCAGTTCCTTGAGCGTCTTGCAGCGCTCCTGATGGGCCGCAATGACCTGATCCGGCCGCGGTCCCCCGGCCACGTCCACGCCCAGCCGACCCAGCTGCCAGAGGTATTCGTCGACAAGATCAGCGGGCGCGCTGGCCTTGATGTAGTGCTGGTTCAGCCATTTCAGCTTTTCAATGTCAAACCGCGCAGCCGCCTTCTGGACCTTGGCCAGATCGAACTTGTCGATCATCTCCTCAAGCGAAAAGATCTCCTGATCGCCATGCGACCAGCCCAGGCGCACCAGATAATTGAGCATCGCCTGCGGCAGGAAGCCGTCCTCCCGATAGGCCATCACGGAAACGGCACCATGACGCTTGGACAGGCGCGCGCCGTCCTCGCCCAGGATCATCGGCACATGGCCATAGGCCGGCAGTTCGGCGTCCAGCGCGGCCAGAATATTGATCTGTCGCGGCGTGTTGTTGACGTGATCATCACCCCGGATCACGTGGCTGATCCCCATGTCCATGTCGTCCACGACCACGGTCAGGTTATAGGTGGGGCTGCCGTCGCTGCGGGCGATGACCAGATCGTCCAGCTCGCTGTTGGCGATGCGGATCTCGCCCTTGATCAGATCCTGCCAGACCACGTCGCCGACATCGGGATTGCGAAAGCGGATCACCGCCGGAGCATCGGGATCGAAGCTTTCCAGCTGACGGCAGTGTCCGTCGTAACGCGGCTTCTCTCCCTTCTCCATCTGTCCGGCGCGCACCGCATCCAGGCGCTCCTTGCTGCAGAAGCAGGGGTAGGCGTGGCCGGTGTCCAGCAGTTGCTGGATCACTTCCTTGTAGCGATCGAAGCGCTGGGTCTGGAAATACGGACCCTCGTCGTGGTCCAGGCCCAGCCAGTCGAGTCCATCGAAGATGGCCTGCACCGATTCCTCGGTGGAGCGCTCCCGGTCGGTGTCCTCGATGCGCAGCACCATTCGACCGCCCTGCTGGCGGGCATAGAGCCAGTTGAACAGCGCGGTGCGGGCGCCACCCACGTGCAGATAGCCTGTCGGGCTGGGCGGAAAGCGGGTCACAACGCTCATGAGCAACTCGGATCGAAAGGGCGGCGCATTTTAACAGCCCGGTCCGCAGGGGCGCTGCGGGGGCACCGGCCGACTGGCGTAAAATGCGGCGATGCATATCGAAACCCGCCTGTTCATAGCTGATCTGACCCACCTGGACTGCGCCTGGATCGACCCCTCGGCCGGACTGACAGGCGAAACCTGGCGGGTGGACGCGGAACTGGGCGGCGAGCTGGGCGAAGACGGCATGCTCTGTGACTTCGGCGAGATCCGTTCCCGGCTGAAGCGTGCCCTGGATGAGGACATCGACCATCGCCTGCTGCTGGGGCGCGCCATGGCCGCCGCTCTGCAAGAGGAAGGCGGCGACCGGCAACTCGAAATCGGCGGCCCGCTGGCCTTGCGCTATCGGGCGCCGGAACAGGCCTTCGCGCTCCTCGATGTGGACGATCCGGACCCGGAGAATCTGGCCGCCCTGCTGTCTCGTCAGATGCTGCCCCGCCTGCCGGACAACATCCGCGAGTTGCAGCTTCGCCTCACCCCCGCCCATGCGCGCGGCCATTACCGTTACTGCCACGGTCTGCGCCTGCACGAGGGGAATTGCCAGCGCATGGCGCACGGCCATCGCGCGCGCATGGAATTGCGCGTAGACGGCCAACGCGACGAGGCCCTGGAACACAGCTTCCAGCAACGGCTGTCCGGCCGGTACATCGGCGCAGCTGCCGATCTGGCGCCGGCCAGTCGCGGTCGCCTGGGCTTCGCTTATCGGGCCAGCCAGGGGCGCTTTGAACTGGAGCTGCCACAGGACCGGGTCCAGGTTCTCGAGGCCGAACCGACAGTGGAAAGCATCAGCGCATTCACGGTGGCCCAGCTGGCGAGCGAGATGCCCGGACGACACATCGAATGTCGCGCCTTCGAAGGCATCGGAAAGGGAGCGATCAGCCACTGTGCGCCGGCGCGCCCCGGGTCATCCGGCGCCTGAGCGACAGGCCGGGCAGCTTCGACCGGCATCTGGTTTCGGGGGCGCCAGCGCCGTGCTCGACTTGGCAGTCTTTGCGCTGAGCTAACGGCTGCTCGGCGCTGGCCTCTCGGCAGGGTCAGTCCCGCCCGCGCAGATCGCCAACGCTCCGGGCATGAGCGCGGGTTGCCTGCGCAGCGTCGGACTTCATCGGAACTCCGGCTTCGGATCCGACGCCCCGTCCGGTCGGCAACTGCTGCTGTCGCTCGGACTGCCGGGCTTCCGCGTCGTGCTCAGCGGGGTTGGCCGATCCTGCTGATTACGCGCGATGGGATGATTGCGCCGACGCCGGCCAAGATCGCGCTTCATATCCTGGTCGTGATCTGGAGTTTCCTGGTATTCCGGCTGGTGATCTAGCGACAGTCCCATGCGCACAGAAACGCAGATCCTGCCGTCACTGCTCATGCCCGTCTGCAACGAGGCCGGCCCGATCGGCGCCAATGTACGCAGGGTGCGGGACATCAGCGTGGCCGTGATTGACCACGGGTTTGTGCTGGTGGAAAACGGAGCCCGCGATGACGACCGGGCGGTTCTGCAGCGTCTTCAGCGCTGGCGCTGACCCGCAGCCACGGGCATCAGGCGGAGCCGCTCAGTTCAGCGCCGCCACCAGCAGCGCCAGCTCGTCCTGGCCGATCTCGTCGCGCAGCTGCGGCGCGCTGCCGGATGGCAGTCCCGACTCCATCTTCTGCGCCAGGGTTTCGCTCATGATCAGGGCGCGATGGGCAGCGATGGCCGCGGCCAGATCGGGACCGGCCTCGTAGTACACGGCGATCCGCGCGGTGACGGCGAAATCCTGCTGCTTGCGCAGATTCTGGATGCGGTTGATCACTTCACGGGCCAGGCCCTTGGCGCGCAGCTCCGGGCTGATCTCGGTATCGATGGCCACCGTGACACCGGCCTCACGCGCTACCGCCCAGCCTTCCAGTTCCTCGGTCTCGACCAGCAGGTCCTCGGCCTCGACCAGAATGTCCTGACCATCGACCGCGAAGCTCTGCTGCCCGGCGGCCAGGAAGGCGCCGATGGCACTGTTGTCCATGGCCGTGATCTGCGCTGCCAGCGCCTTCATCTTCGGCCCGGCCTTCTTGCCCAGGCTGCGGAAGTTGGGCTTGGCCCGGCGCTTGACCAGACCGGCATCGCCGTCGACCAGTTCCAGCGCCTCGACATTGAGCTCGTCCAGGATCAGCGGACCCACCGCCTCGACCGCGGCGCGCTCCACGCCGGGCTCCAGCACCACCAGCACCCGGGCCAGCGGCTGGCGCACATTGATGCGATGCGTGTTGCGCAGTTGCAGAGCGGTGCCGACCACGGTGCGGGCCAGCGCCATGCGCCGCTCCAGTTCGGGATCGATCAGCGCCGCGTCCACGCTTGGGAAATCGGCCAGATGCACCGAGGCCTCGGGCGCGTGACTGCGCTGCAGCTGCTGGTACAGCCAGTCCGCATAGAAGGGCGCGATCGGCGCCATCAGGCGGGCGATGCCGTCGAGCAGCTCGAAGGTGGTCTGATAGGCCGCCAGCTTGTCCGCATCGGACACCCCGGTGTCCTTCTTGCCGGCCCAGAACACCGGCCGCTGCCGCCGCACGTACCAGTTGGACAGCTCGTCCACCAGTTTTTCCACGGCGCGCGCCGCCCGGGTCGGGTTGTAGGCATCGTAGGCCTCGATCGCCACCGAAATGGTGCTGTTCAGACGCGACAGCATCCAGCGGTCCAGTTCCGGGCGCTCGGCCGGCGCGATGATGCCGGCGGTCGGTTCGATCGAATCGATGTTGGCGTAGGTGGCGAAGAAGCTGTAGACGTTGGTCAGCGTGCCGAACAGACGGTTCTTGTGCTCGATGACGCCGCGGTCGGCGTATTTCAGCGACTCCCAAGGCGGCGAAGAGGCCATCATGTACCAGCGCAGCGCATCGGCGCCGTGGGTGTCCAGGGCCTCGAA
>JBFKIN010000016.1:0-19169 GCA_041632255.1 Oceanococcus sp.
GACCGCGGCGGCCGGGCGTTCATGGCTGAATTCCGGCGTATGCACGCCGATGACGAGGAACGGCGCGTTGCGGTAGCGCTCTTCCAGCGCCTTGATCCAGGGGATGCTGCGCACGCAGTTGATGCAGCCGAAGGTCCAGAATTCCACCAGCAGCACCTGGCCCCGCAGGTCCTCCAGTCGCAGCGGCGGCGAATTGAGCCAAGCCGCGGCGTCGCTGCGGGTGAATTCCGGTGCGCGCGGCATAGGCTCCGCAAGGCCGGACGGTGGCCAGGCCAGCAAGGCGAACAGCAGCAGAACGATCGGGCAGCGGCGCATGAATCCTCAGACCAGCCTGCGCCCGCGGGGTTCAGCGTTCCGGCATGGTCTCCGCTTTCACCGCACCAGACGCATCCAGGACCTCGACCCGCCTGTAGGGCATGGCATCAACCGCGGCGAGCACGCACAGGCTGGTCAGCATCTGCGCCACCATGCGGTCCTCTCCGGGCGCGAGCCACTCCGCACTCAGGCTGAGCGTGCCCTCCTTGCTGACCTTGGCGGTGCGGGCCAGCTCGACACTGTAGCCGCTGGTCCGGCGCAGGCCCTGCTCGAGCAGCACGAAGGAACGATCCTGGGGCAATTCCAGCCGATCGAGCGCCAGGTGGTTTTCCGTGTCCCAGGCCAGCAGTTGCTCGGCGCTGTCGAACAGACGCAGCACCGGCTCCTCGGTGGGGGTGCCGCAAAGCAGCGCGCGGCGGAGCTCACGGACCTTGATCGTGGTCTGGGGAAACTTGAAGTTGTCGCCCCAGAACTTCAGCTTCGGCATCCAGGAGCAGGCGCCGAGGCTGACGGTCGCCAGGATCAAGATCGGCAGGAAACGGGCACGCATCTCTTACTCCGGGATTTCGGGGCCGCGGATTGTAGCAAGCCTTGCCAATTCTGCGATCATGCGCGCATGAGCACACTGCCCGACCGGATCAGCATTGCCTGGCTGTGCGCGGAACTCGCGCGCAGTGGCTGGCTGTCAGAACAGCAGGCGCAGGACGCCCGAATGCGCCTGGATGCGACGCAGTCGCGGGAACATCCATTGCTGCGGCTGGCCCGTCTCAAGCTGACCCGGCAGGATCTGCCGGGCCGCGAGCTGGATGGCGAATCCCTGGTCCAGTGGCTGGCGGAGCACAGTGGACTGCCCTACCTCAAGGTCGACCCGCTGCAGGTGGACATCCCCCGGGTCACCAGCGTATGCAGCTACGCCTACGCCGAGCGGGCAGGCATCCTGCCGCTCGCACTGACCGCCCGGGAACTCACCATCGGGGTCAGCGAGCCGGGCACCTGCGACTGGGAAGCCGAGCTGAGCCGCATCGCCGGCCGCAGCATCCGTCGCGTGCTGGTCAATCCGGCGGACATCGAACGTTACCTGGTCGAGTTCTATGCGCTGGCCCGTTCGATCAAGGCCAGCGAGCGGGAACAGGCCTCACGCCAGGGCACCGAGCTGCAGAACCTGGAGCATCTGACCGAACTGGGCCAGCGGCCCACCCTCGAGGCCAATGACCAGCACGTGGTGGCGATCGTCGACTGGCTGCTGCAGTACGCCTTCGAGCAGCGGGCCAGTGACATCCACCTGGAACCGCGCCGGGACATCGGCAACGTGCGCTTTCGGATCGACGGCCTCCTGCACCAGGTGTTTCAGATGCCGCCCAAGGTGACGGCGGCGGTCACCAGCCGGCTGAAGATCCTGGCCCGGCTGGACCTTGCCGAGAAACGCCGGCCGCAGGATGGCCGCATCAAGACCCGCAGTGCGAACGGCGAGGAGATCGAACTGCGCATCTCCTCCATGCCCACCAGCTTTGGCGAGAAGCTGGTCCTGCGCATCTTCGATCCGGATGCGCTGTACAAGAGCCTGGCAGCGCTGGGCTTCGATGACAGCCAGGTGGACCGCTGGGAAGAGCTGACCCGCCAGCCCTACGGACTGGTTCTGGTCACCGGCCCGACCGGCTCGGGCAAGACCACCACGCTCTACTCCACGCTGCGCAAGCTGGCCAGCCCGGAACTGAACATCTGCACGGTGGAGGATCCGATTGAACTGGTGGAGCCACTGTTCAACCAGATGCAGGTCAACAGTCAGCTGGGCGTGACCTTTGCCAGCGGCATCCGCACCCTGCTGAGGCAGGATCCGGACATCATCATGGTTGGCGAAATTCGCGACCGGGAAACCGCCGAGGTCGCGATCCAGGCCGCCCTGACCGGCCATCTGGTGCTCAGCACACTGCACACCAACGATGCCCCTTCCGCAATCACCCGCCTGCTCGATCTGGGTGTGCCCTCCTACCTGCTCCGGGCTACCCTGCTGGGGGTGCTCGCCCAGCGCCTGGCCCGCCAACTGTGCCCGCATTGCAAGGCGCCGGCTGCGCCCGACCCGGACGAATGGCAGGCGCTGGCCGGGCCCGACCGGCCGCTGCCGCAACAGATTTACAGCGCCGAAGGCTGCCTGGAATGCCGGGCCACCGGATTTCATGGCCGCATCGGCCTGTTTGAACTGCTGCCGGTGGATGCTGTCTTCCGGCAGAGCATCAACGAACAGGCGGATGCCGAGGAATTGCAGGCCCTGGCCCGCAAGCAGGGCTTGCTCAGCCTGCGCGATGAAGGCATCCGCAAGGTGCTGGCCGGCGCGACCATACCGCGCGAGGTCCTGCGCCTGACTCCACAGCACTGACCCACCGGACAAGGGAAATCAACATGTTTGAAGCGATCGACCCGGAGACTCTCATGGCCTGGCTGCAAGCCGCCGGCCTCAAGCTGCTCGCGGCAGGCGTCACCTTCATCGTCGGGCGCTGGATCGCGCGCCTGCTGGTGGCCGCCACCCGTCAGGCCATGCGCCGGGCCAAGGCCGATGAAACCCTGATCGGCTTCATCGGCAACGTGGTCTTCGGCCTGCTGATGGCCATCGTGGCGATCAGTGCGCTGAGCCAGCTGGGTGTCAGCACCACCTCGGCCGCGGCGCTGCTCGGCGGCGCCGGCGTGGCCATCGGTCTGGCCCTCAAGGATCAGCTCTCGGCGTTCGCCGCGGGCGTGCTGCTGATCATGTTCCGGCCGTTCCGCAAGGGCGACTATATCGAGGCGGGCGGCACCGCCGGCACGGTGGAGGAAATCCGCATCGTCGCCACCGTCCTGAAGACGCCGAACAACCAGGAAGTCACGGTGCCGAACGACCGCATCTGGGGCGGCAACATCATCAACTACTCGATCCGCGAGAACCGCCGCATCGACCTGGCCCTGGGCGTCAGCTATGACGCGGACCTGAAAACGGCGCGTGACGTCCTGAGCCGGCTGGCGGCGGAGGACGAACGCGTCCTGAAGGACCCGGCGCCCTGGATCGGGGTGACCGAACTGGCCGACTCGGCCGTCATCATCACCTTCCGGCCCTGGGTCCGCAGCCCGGATTTCTGGCAGACCCGCAGTGACCTGCTGGAGAAGGTCAAGCTGGAATTCGATGCCGCCGGCGTCGGCATTCCCTTCCCGCAGATGGACGTGCACCTCGAACAGGCGGCCTGAGCGCCGCCTTCGGGGGCTACCCGAGGACCAGGCGGATCTTGCGCTGCAGCTCCGTATCCAGCAGCGGGAGCAACTGATCCAGCTGTGCGGAAGACCCGGCGGCGGCATCCGCGTGGCTGGCCAGGGAAGCGATCACGACCTCCTGGGCGGCGGCGTCCATGGCGTTGAGCAGCGGCGCCGCATCCCGCCACAGCCCCCGCTCGAACAGCGCCTGGTTGAGGCTGGCCAGGACTTGCGGCGAGGACTCCGCCAGCAGGCCGCCGAGACGGCTGCGCTGGTCCTGGCCCAGGCGCTCGGCCAGCGACAGCACCTCCGGCCAGAGCACGCCCTGATCGAGCGCCGCCGCCTCGATGGTCTGCGCCAGCTGTTCAAGGTCCAGCAGGCTGATCAGCGCGTTGAGGCGGCCGGCCTCCTCGACGAAAAAGCCGACCCGCAGCAGTGACTCGCCATCCATGCGGTCAGACACCTGTCGGATCTGCTCCTCGGTCAGTGCGTCGACGAAACGTGCCATGGTCATGAACTGGCGTCGCCGCATCAGCTCCTGCGCCACGGCCTGGACGGTGGTGACGGGCATGGCCTGCAGCACTGCGACGGCGCGGCGCGGATCCAGATACAGACAGATGTCCGCCAGATAAGGTACCGGCAGTCGCTTGGCCAGATCAACGGCGTCTTCCGGCTCCAGCAGGCCGGTGACCTGAGCCGAGATGAAAGGCGGAATCACCTTCTGGCTGATCAGTGCCACCAGCTTGTTGGGGAGCAGCCGCGTACTGTCCGCGAGACGGCGGAAGCGGCGACGATTCTGATCGAACAGGGCCGCCGACAGTGCCTGACGCAGGGCCCGCAGTTCGGTCAGTTCCAGATGGCTCAGAAAGGCGAGCTCCGCTACCGGCAGATGCAGGGTGGCGGCAAGTTTTTCCAGTTCCGCTTTGAGCAGCAGTTCAGACATGCCCGATGTCTCCATGGGGGCGGCATCGGTCGCGCCCCGACAATGACGAAATGCCCAAGGCCCGGCCTCTCAGCGCTCGAACAGCAGCTTGCGAACGGCCTTTCGCAGCAACGCCGGAACGTGGCTCAGGGCTTCCTCGGAAGCCTCCTGGATCATCTCCTTCTGCTGTTCGTGAGCGGTCGCCAGCAGGGCTGCCAGACGCTCCGCATCGGCCTGATCCAGCGCTCCCAGGGGCGGCAGCTGCTCAGCCGCCGTTCCCATCAGCTCGCGTAATGCGCTCAAATCCGGTGTCGCCAATTTTCCTTCCTCCAGGCCGGGGCCGCTGACGCCGGCGCTTCCGACACAAGTGGCGGAACACGGGGAACTTCCCCCGGTCCATCCTCCCGAAATGCTACAGCAAGCCCGGCAGCGACTGCGGGTCCTTTTGGGCTATGCTGACAGGGCTCGCATAGCGGGGAATGCCATGCACGGTGCCACGGGAGAGATCGTCGGCGGGATCGTTGCCCTGTTGCTGCTGGCCGCAGCAACCCTGGCGGCCGCCACGCGCCTGCGATTTCCCTTCTCCATCGCCCTGCTGCTGCTGGGCATGCTGCTGGCCCAGTTGGGCGCCCTGTTTCCCCACGGCCTCGCCATCCTGGGCGAGCTGGAAATCTCGGCCGACCTGATCCTCTTCGTGTTCCTGCCCACGCTGGTATTCGAGTCCGCCTTCCATCTTGACTGGCGCCAGTTGCGGCGCAATCTGGCGCCGGTACTGACACTGGCCGTACCCGGCCTGCTCCTCTCCTCCCTCTGCATCGCCGGCCTGCTGCGCTGGGGCACCGGCATGCCCTTTGCCCAGGCCTGGCTGCTCGGCTCCATCCTGTCAGCCACCGATCCTGTGGCTGTGATCGCACTGTTCAAGAAACTGGGCGCCCCGCAACGGCTGACCATCCTGGTCGAAGGCGAAAGCCTGTTCAATGACGCGACCGCCATCGTGCTGTCGCGCATCCTGGTCGGCATCGCCGCCACCAACGTGCTGGATTCCGGGCAGCTGATCGCAGGTGCGGGCGACTTCTTCGTGGTGTTCTTCGGCGGCATCCTGGTCGGCTGGCTGCTGGCCGAGATCGTGGTCTGGCTGCTCGGCCGCGTACACGCCGAGGCGGAGATCGAAATCACCCTGACCACGGTGCTGGCCTACCTGTCCTTCCTGCTGGCGGAAGAAGTCCTGCATGTCAGTGGCGTCATGGCCACGGTCACCGCCGGCCTGCTCTACGGACACCGGGGCTGGATGAGCGTATCCAGCTCGATTCGCGCCTATCTGGAGCACTTCTGGGAATACATGTCCTTCGTGGCCACCGCGCTGATCTTCCTGATGGTGGGCCTGTCGGTGAACATCGGCGATATCGTGGCGCAATGGCATGTACTGCTCTGGCTGATATTCGGCATGCTCGCCTCCCGCGCCCTGGTCATCTACGGGCTGATGCCCTGCGTCAACCACCTGCCCAACGCGGAACCGGTGGGCCTGGCCTACCAGAGCGTGATGTACTGGGGTGGCCTGCGCGGCGCCATCGCCCTGGCCATCGTGCTCAGCCTGCCCGCCGAACTGCCCTTCCGCGAGGACTTCATCAGCCTGGTCGCGGGCGCCCTGCTGTTCACCCTGCTGGTCCAGGGTCTCAGCATCAATTCCCTGGTCCGGACCCTGGGCCTGGACCGGCAACCCTTGCTGGACCGCTTCGGCATTCATGAGGCGGAGGGCGCGATGGCCCAACGCGTTCTGCAGCGTCTGCCCGAACTGCGTTCCGGCGGGCTCTTCTCGTCCGCGCCACTGACCAGCCTGCAACGCGAATATTCGGCCCAGGCCGAGGCCGCCCAGGAGGCCCTGAGCCAGCTGGAAAGCCGCGAGTTCCAGGCCTCGACCCGGGAGGCCCTGATGGGCATGCGCATCCTGGCCGAGGAACGCCAGCTGCTGGCCCGACTGTTCGATCATGGGCACATCGCCGAACGGGTGATGCGCCTGCTGGTCTCCGCCAATGCGGAGGCGCAGGACAGCGTGAAGCAGGGTCACGGCCTGCCGGCCAGCCGCCAGCCGCTGGATCCACCAGGCCGCTGGAGCAGCCTGCTCGGCCGCCGCGTGCCTTTCTGGCGTGAGCGGCTGGCGCGGCGCCGGCTGGCCAGCGAATATCAGGCCGCCTGGGTCCTGTTCCAGACGAGCAGCAGCATACTGACCGAATGGCCGCACCTGCTGCCGGAACCGGAGGGCGCCACCGCGCAGCGGCTCTGCGCCATGGTGCAGGGCTGGCAGGAACAGGCCCGACAGACCATGGATCAGACTGCGGAGCAGTTTCCCGAGTTTGCCGGGACCATGCAGATGCGCCAGGCCCAGCGGCTCGCCCTGCTGGCCGAACTGGACGTCATCGCCCAGCGTCAGGAGCATGGCAGCCTGTGTGAAAGCGCCGCAGGGCGCATGCGTCGTCAGCGTCTGGAATCCATCGCCGCCCTGCGTGACCTCAGCGTCGAGGCATTGAACCTCGACCCGGCCGCCCTGCTGCGTCATGTGCCACTGTTTGCGGAAGCCGATGATGCGGTCATCGCCGAACTGGCCCGGGCTGTGCGGGCCTGGACACTGGAGCCGGAAGCCGAAGTCATCCGTCAGCATGCGCCAGGCGACTCCCTGTTCCTGCTGGCTCGCGGGGTGGTGCGGGTCGAGATCGATGCCGAAGGGGGCCCGGAAACCATCGCCACCCTGATGGCGGGCGATTTCTTTGGGGAGAGTGCTCTGCTGCGTCAGACACCGCGCACCGCCACCGTCCGGACAGTCACGCCCTGCACCCTTTACGAGCTGGGCCGCCCGGCCTTCCTTGAGGCCTGCCGCAAGCTGCCGTCACTGGCCGAGGCAACTGCGGCGGTCGACCGGGAACGTCAGGCCGAACTGGCCCAGCGCACCGACAACGGCTGAAGGGGGCAGGCTTGACGCAGCGCCTCCATGGCCTTGAACTGTTCTCGCTTTTTTTACACCCAGGCCCGTATACATCAATGTGCATCAAGGAATTTGCCGGCCATCGTGGAGGATCCCCGTGGCGAAAACACTGACATCGGGCTGCAGGGCCATTGTGCTCTGTGGCCTGCTGAGTCTCGCGGCCGGCCGGGCTGAACCGAGCCAGCTGGCCGCTTTGCCGGAAGATCTCACCCGCCTGTCGCTGGAAGACCTCCTGAACATCCAGGTGACCTCGGTCTCCCGCGTGGCCGAGGACATGTCCGATGCGCCGGCTGCGATCCGGGTGCTCACCTCAAGCGACATCGCCCGCAGTGGCGCACGGAACCTGCCCGAATTGCTGCAGCTGATCAGCGGCGTGCAGGTGGCCCGGATCAACGGGCGCAGCTGGGCCGTCGCCAGCCGGGGATTCAACGCCTCGACTTCCGACAAGCTGGAGGTCCGCCTGGACGGGCGGACTCTCTATACCCCACTGTTCTCCGGTGTCGTCTGGGAATTGCAGGACCCGCCACTGGACAGCATCGATCGCATCGAGGTCATCCGCGGTCCCGGCGCTTCGCTGTGGGGCGCCAATGCGGTCAACGGGGTCATCAACATCATCAGCAAGCCGGCGCATGAGACCCTGGGCAGCAGCCTGCTGCTGCGGGCCGGTGACGAACTCAAGCGCCAGGTCTACGCCCGGCAGGGCCAGGACTTCGGCGCCGCCGGCGCGTGGAGAATCTATGCCCAGACCCGGGCCACCGGCCCCAGCGGCATGCCGCAACCCGCCGGCTGGAACGACTCCCACGAAATTTCCAGTGCCGGCATTCGCGGCGACCTGAGCCTGAGCCCGCGCGATGAGCTCATGGTGAGCGCCAACATCCAGGACGCGGAAATGGGCGTTGAATCGACCCCTTCCAGGCCGGAAACGATGCGTGCCGGCGACCTGATCCTGCGCTGGAACCGGCGTCAATCCGAGCACTCCGATTTCCAGCTCCAGTTCAACCTGGACAAGAGCTGGCGCCATGCGCCCACCAGCTTCGGCGAGGAACGCACCCAGATCGACCTGGAGTTCCGGCATCGGCAGCAGCTGGGCCGGCATGAACTGGTCTGGGGCGTGGGAGCACGCCGTTCCATGGACCAGATAGAAAACGGCGTGGCCATCTTTTTCGACCCCGCCAACAGCGATCTGGACACTTACAACGTGTTCCTGCAGGACCGGCTGCCTCTGGGCGAGCAGCTGAACCTGACCCTGGGTTCCAAGTTCGAGCACAACGAATACACCGGCCTGGAGATCCAGCCCTCGCTCCGTCTGTCCTGGCGTCCCGGCCCGCAGCGGATGTTCTGGGCGGCCATATCGCGCGCAGCCCGGTCTCCCAACCGGCTGGACCGCGATCTCGGGGTGATCCTGGAAGGGCCGGACTTCGTCACCAACGACCGCTTTGAAGCGGAGCGGGCCGTGGTCGGCGAGCTGGGCTGGCGTCAGCGTCTCAGCGCTGACCTGAGCCTGGAAATGTCCAGCCACTACGCCGATTACGATCTTCTGCGTGGTGTCAGCATCCGGGACGCCGACTCTCTCGTGGTCAGCAACAACGGCCATGGCCGTGGCTATGGCGCCGAACTGGACCTGCTGTGGGCGCCACAGGCCAACTGGCGGCTGTGGCTGGGCTACGCCTATCTCAATCTGCGCTACGGGCCTTACGCCGACCGCCTGGACATCACGATCGAGAGCGGCAACGAAACCGACCCCCAGCAACAGGTCAAAATGCGTGGCAGCTGGGATATCAGGCCGCGCCTGCAACTGAACGGCCAGTTCCGCTGGGTGGATCGGCTGCCCGACCGCGGCACCCCGGATTACGCCGAACTGAATCTCTACCTGACCTACAGCCTGCGACCGACACTGCAGCTGCAGCTGGGCGGACGCAACCTGCTGGATGCCGAGCATCCGGAGTTCGGCACGACGGCTGAGTCCCAGGCACAGCGTGAAGTCTTCGCTGGCCTGCGCTGGGAGCTGCCATGAGGTCGGGTCGCCCTTGCATCGCGAGCTGGAGCCGTGCGCTTCTGCTCGCCTTGATGCTGCCCGGCGCCGCGCCGGCGCTGGCCACCAATCCGTCCAGCGTTGCCGCGCCCCTGGAAGCCAGGGTCCGCGCCGCATTTCTGTTCAATTTCGCCCGCTACACGCAGTGGCCGCCGCACTCGCCGCAATCGCTGTTCACCTTCTGCGTGGTCGAGGATACGGCCATGCAGCAGGTGCTGGAGGAAACGATCGCCGGCAAGGACATCAGCGGCCGGCCACCCGTCGTGAGGATGCTCCGCGAACCGGATCAGGACCTCAGCGCCTGCCATCTGCTGTATCTGCCGCAGCTCAATGATGCGGCCCGGGAACAGTGGCTGACCCGGGTGAGCAAGCAACCGGTGCTGACCGTCAGTGAAGGCCGTGGCTTTGCCCGCGAGGGCGGCATGGTCGGATTTCATCTGGTGGAGCGCCGTCTGCGGTTCGCCATCAATCCGGGCCAGGTGAGCCGGGCCGGCATGCAGATGAGTTCACGCCTGCTCGGCCTGGCCGACATCGAGTCGGGGGGAAGCTGATCTGATGCTCGACTCCCGTCTGTCAGCCTGGGTGCAGAATCTGTCGATCCGCTACAAGCTGCAACTGGCCATCCTCGGCACCAGCAGCATCGCCATCCTGCTTGCGGGACTGGCTATCGCCGCCCTGCAATGGCGCTCCGCGAGCCAATCGACCCAGTCCGACCTGACCACCCTGGCCCAGGTCATGGCAGCCAACTCGACGGCCGCAATCAGTTTCAACGACGTGCTGGCCGCGGAGGAAAATCTGCGCGCTCTGCGCGCGCGACCGAACGTGATCCTGGCCTGCCTGTTCACCGACGCGGCGGAGGGCGGCAGAGCATTCGCGGAGTATCGCGCCAGGGCCAGCGCCCCGGATTGCTCGGCGAGCCTGCTGGCCGCCGGACAGCGGAGCGGCGAACTGCGTGGTCAGGCCCTGGTGCAGCATGACCAGGAAACCCTCGGCGAATTGCTGATCATCGAGAGCGATGCGGCCCTGTGGGCCGCGCTGCGTGACAACGCCCTGGCACTGGTCGTCATCCTGCTCGGCTGCCTGCTGGTCGCCCTGCTGCTGTCGAGTTTGATGCAGCGACTGATTGCCCGCCCGATCCTGGCCCTGGCCGATACCGCTGCGCGCATCTCGGACTCGAAGGATTTCAGCTTGCGCGCGCCGGAGTTCGGCGAGGACGAAATCGGCGCGCTGATCCGCACCGTGAATACGATGCTGGCGCAGATCGAGCGCGCGGAAAGGCAGCTGCGCGAACTCAATGCCAATCTGGAAGCACAGGTCAGCGAGCGCAACCTGGCCAACAAGCGCCTGCGCGAAACCCTGGACCAGCTGCGGCAGACCCAGGATCAGCTGGTGCAGACCGAAAAGATGGCTTCACTGGGAGGCCTCGTGGCCGGCGTGGCGCATGAGATCAACACGCCGGTGGGGATCGGTGTGACTGCTGCCTCGACGCTCTGCGCCCGGACACAGGACTTGCGCCGGGAATACCAGGAGGACCGTCTCACCGCCAAGGGGCTGCAGCGTTTCCTGGATCTGGCCGAGCAGTCCACCAACATCATCCTGGGCAATCTGGAGCGGGCCGCCAACCTCATCCAGAGTTTCAAACAGGTGGCCGTCGATCAATCCAGCCTGGACCACCGGTGCTTCAGCGTCCGTGAATACACCGAGGAGATCCTGCTCAGTCTGAAACCGAAACTGAAGCATTCAGCCGTCAATATCCATCTCGAATGTCCCGCCGATCTGCGCATAGAAAGCTATCCCGGCCTGTTCTCGCAGATCCTGACGAATCTCGTGATGAACTCGCTGATCCATGGCTACGACGATGGCCAGGCCGGGACCATCAGGGTGCAGTTCGAGCCCACTGACGAAGGGCTGCGGCTGACCTACTCCGACGACGGCCACGGCATCCCTCCCAATGTCCTGGACAAGGTTTTCGAGCCGTTCTTCACCACGCGGCGCAGCGCCGGCGGCAGCGGCCTGGGTTTGCACATCGTGTACAACCTCATTACCCAGCAGCTTGGCGGCCAGATCAGCGTCGAAAGCACGCCCGGAAAGGGCGCCACTTTTCACATCGAAATCAAGAGCATGACCCATGCAAAACTCGCCCCCATCGCCCGAACCGGCTGACGAAGACAAGCCATTGAGGCTGGCCGAGGGCAGCGAAACCGCTGAACACCTTGGCGACCGGACCTGGAAACTGCTCGTGGTCGACGACGAGGAGGAAGTCCACGGCGTGACCCATCTCGCGCTGGACGGCTTCACCTGTCGGGGACGGCGACTCGAACTGCTCAGCGCCTACTCCGGGGCCGAAGCCTGCGAGATTTTTCGCCAGGTGCCGGACATCGCCGTGATCCTGCTTGATGTGGTGATGGAAACGGATCATGCGGGCCTTGATGTGGTGCGCTTCATCCGAGAGGAACTGAAAAACCCCTTCGTGCGCATCATCCTGCGGACCGGTCAGCCGGGACAGGCGCCGGAGCACCGTGTCATCACCGACTACGACATCAATGACTACAAGTACAAGACCGAGCTGACCCGCCAGAAGCTGTTCACCACGGTCTACACCAGCATTTCCTCGTACCGTGACCTTGTCGCCCTGGAAGCCAACCGACGGGGACTGGAGGAGGTCATCGAAGCGTCCGCACAGATTTTCGATCTGCGCTCCATGGAGAGGTTTGCCGACGGTGTGCTGGAACAGCTCACCGCGCTGCTTTACCTGGATCAGGACGCGATCATGATCCGCGCATCAGGCCTGGCCGCAGCGGCCAGCAACGGCCTGGCGGAAGTGGTTGCGGGCAGTGGCCGTTTCCGGCACTGTCGGGGCCAGCCGATCGACGAATGCGGGGACAAGCTGGCCGTGCAAAGGATTCAGACGGCACGCAAGGACAAGAAAAGCATCTTCGGCCCGACCTTCTATGTCGGCTTCCATGCCGACAGCGAGGGCCATGAGCATTTGCTGTACGTGAGTGGCGAAAGCCCGCTCAGCGTGCCGGATCGTCACCTGGTCGACCTGTTCATCCGCAACGTGTCTATCGCGACGACCAATGTGCGACTGTTCAATGCCGCGCGCAGCCCCTCGCCTTCACCGGACAAGGCCAATGAGTAGCAGAGCCGCACCGGAGCAACCCATGGATGAGGACGTCAAACCGCGCTTCGCCCCGCCGCCAGCCTCGACAGAGAGCCCTGCGGCCCGGCCCTGGAAGCTGCTGGTGGTCGACGACGAACCGGAGGTGCACAGTGTGACCCGGCTGGCCCTGGGCGATTTTCGCTTCGACGGCCGCCCCCTGGAATTCATCAGCGCCTACTCCGGTGCCGAAGCCCGTGACGTGATCGCGAATGACCCGGAAATCGCCGTCGTCCTGCTGGACGTGGTGATGGAAACCGATGACGCAGGCTTGCAGGTGGTGCAATACGTGCGTCGGGTGCTCGGCAACATGTTCATCCGCATCATCCTGCGCACCGGCCACCCGGGCGTGGCGCCGGAGCGCCGCGTGATCAAGGCTTACGACATCAACGATTACCGGGCCAAGACCGAACTGACCCAGGACCGCATGTACTCGCTGATGTACACCTCTCTGCGGGCCTACAAGCACATGACTGCGATGGCGGCCAGCCGGCGGCACACGGCCGCCCTGGCAGACGAGTACCGCAGCGTGCTGAACCGCGTATCCGGGCTGCTGCTGCAGCCTGCCGCGCAGATTCAACAGGCTGGAGAGTCCCTGCTCCGGAGCAGCAACGCGGACCGCGCGAGCCTGGCGCAGCTGCAGAAGGCCTGCGATGAACTGGGCGACATCGTCGGCGCGCTGGAGCGGCTCGGCGCCCTGTCCGAGCCGGGCGAAGTGCCGGAGGAATTTGATACCGGCGAGGCGCTGGCCGAGGTGATGGACAATCTGAGCGGTCAGATTCGCGAGACCCACGCAATCATCCGTCATGGCGAGTTGCCGGTGCTGACCGGCCACCCGCAGCTGTTCTGCGAGCTGATGACACAACTGCTGCGCAATGCGCTGGAGAATGGCGGCGACGCGCCTCCCAGCGTGGAAATCGGCGCAGAGGCCCAGGGCAAGGACTGGAAATTCACCATCTCCGACAGTGGCCGGGGCATACCGATTGACCGCCAGGACAAGATTTTCGAGGCCTTCTCCAGCACCGACGAATCCGTCCGCGCAGGCATTGGCCTGGCCATCTGCCGGCGTATCGTGGCGCTGCATGGTGGCCGGATCTGGGTGGAGCCGCGCCCGGGCGGCGGGTCGCGCTTCAGCTTCACCTTGCCGGCGGGAGGTGTGATCCATGGCGGTGCGTGAGATGCGACCTGACGCCCCCAGCCTTCCCCAGGCCCTGGATGTCGTCAGCGACGGCATCATCGGCGTGGATGCCAATGGCAAGATCGTCTATCTGAACGCGACCGCCGGACGGCTGCTTGGGGTCAAGCGGAGCAATGCCATGGGCAAACGGCTGGAAGACCTGGTCGTGCTGGAACCCGACCGGGCGCGCCAGGGGCCCCACGCCAACAAGAGCTATGCGAGCGGGGAGGCCTTCCACGCCGAAGCCCGGGCGATGGTACTGGTGAGCAGCTGCCGTCGGCGACCCGTCGAGGTGCTGGATGTCGAGGCAACCCCGAATGAACGACAGGCCAGCCGCCTGCTGATCATCCACGATCGCAGCTGCGAGATGGAACTGCGCCGCTCGATCGCGGAGGAATCGCGCAATGACAAGCTGACCGGACTGCTCAATCGCTACGAACTGGACCGCTGTCTGGTCAACCTGATCGAGGACGCCGAAATCTCCGGCCAGTCGCACGCGCTGCTGTACATCGACCTCGACCAGTTCAAGGTGATCAACGACACCTGCGGCCATCAGGCCGGCGACGAACTTCTGCGCATGCTGGGCATGCATCTGAAGAAAGCCGTACAGCATGGCGACATTGTCGGACGCCTGGGCGGTGACGAATTCGCGGTGCTGTTGTGCCAGGTGGAACCGCAGGACGCCCTGCAGGTGGCCGATCGTATCTGCCGGGCCATCAACGCGATTCGCTTTGCCTGGGGCAGCTACAGCTTTGCCGTGAGGGCCAGCATCGGGGTCACCATGATCACCGAGAACACCCGCACCGCCACGGTGGCCATGCGTCAGGTCGACTCGGCCTGTTACGCGGCCAAGGAACAGGGTCGCAACCGTGTTCATCTGTATACCGAAAGCGATCAGCAGCTCGCCCGCCGTCGCGGCGAAATGCAGTGGCTCTCCCGCATCCACAAGGCACTGGATGACAATCGCCTCAGTATCGTGCAGCAGAGCATCGTGCCATTGCAGCCTGGCACCACCGGCGAGATGGCCGAGATCCTGCTGCGCGTACACATGCCCGATGGCCGCGAAATCTCTCCCGGAGCTTTCATACCGGCGGCGGAACGCTACAACCTGATGCCGACCCTGGATCGCTGGGTGATCCGTCGCACGCTGGAAACCCTGGCCGCCGAACCGGCCGATGTGGCCCACATCGAGCGCTTCACGATCAATCTGTCCGGTCTGTCGATCGGCGACCCCGACTTTCTCAGATACATCGTCGACGAATTCGAGGCGAGCGGCATCGCCCCGTCACGCGTCTGCTTCGAGATCACGGAGACCGCGGCCGTTGCGAGCTTCTCGCAGGCCGTGCGCTTCATGTCCCTGTTGCGGGAAATCGGCTGCCAGTTCGCGCTGGATGATTTCGGCTCGGGCATGTCTTCCTTCGGCTACCTGCGCGAACTGCCGGTGGATTATCTGAAGATCGACGGCATGTTCATCACGGACCTCGACGTCGATCCCTTCCACCGCGCCATCGTCCGCTCGATCACCGAAGTCGACCGTGCAGCCGGCAAGAAGACCATCGCCGAGCATGTGGACTCGGAGGCCAACATGAAGTTGCTGCGCGAGATGGGAGTCGACTACGTGCAGGGCTTCTTCATCAGCAAGCCGGTGCCCTTCGGCATGGTGGATGACGCGGCCTGAGCGCCTGCCGCCCACAGGCCGGAACACTTTGAGCGGCTGCTTCGTGTTCGGAAGCTGAACAAGAATCCCTGGGGACAATCCGATGCGTCATCCGCAAACCATGCTGGCCGGCTTCCTGCTGGCCGCCAGCAGCGCCGTCTTGGCCGCACCGCCCAATGGCCCGGCCACCGGCCTGGCTTTCTCTTCTCCGCTGGTCAACGATCTGCAGCGCGGTGCCGGCGAACCCATCATCGAAATCGACCCTGATGGCACCGTGTACACCTGCGGCCCGACCGGGTTCTCGCAGAACCAGGACTACGCTTCCGCCTCGCTGGACCATGGCGATCAGTTCAACCCCATCGGCGCCTATCCGCGGGGCCAGTTCAGCGCCGGCGGCGGCGGTGACTGCGCCTTCGCCACCAGCCCGGTGCGCAACGGTGAAGGCTACTACTCGCTGGCCTATACCGGGCTCTATGGCCTGGTCACCTTCAGCACCATGACCTCGGCCGACCGTGGTGCCACCCTGCTGGTGGGCAATTCCACGCCACTGCCCGGCACGGACCGCCAGTGGATCGTGTTCACCGACGAGGACACGGTGTTCCACACCTACAACCGCATCGGCGCTCAGGCCGGCCTCAACGTGCAGCGCTCGGATGACGGCGGCCTGACCTATGGCCGCGAGACCCTGGTGTCCCCGAACTCTGCCGGCCAGGGCCAGATCCGCGCCCTGCCCGCCGCGCTCAATCCCGCGCAGAACGGCCTGCCCGCCCTGTACTACCCCTGGTCGCAGGGCACCAGCCTGCGCCTGGCCCTGTCCCTGGACGAAGGCGAAACCTGGAACAACTGCACGGTGGCCGAGGCGCGCGGCAGCACCGACAACAAGTTTCCCGCCGCCGACCACGACCAGGAAGGCAACCTGTACTTCGCCTACACCGAGGCCGGCCGCTGGGACACCTTCTTCGTCGCCGTGCGCAATGCCGAACTGCTCAACTGCGATGGCGGTATCAGCGGGGGCTTCTCCTCGGTGCTGAAAGCCAGCAAGCCGATTCACGTGAACCGGGACAAGGTCGAAAGCACGGCCTTCCCCTGGATCGTGGCCAGCGGCGTCCCCGGCCGGGTCGCGGTCGCCTACTACGGCTCCGAAGTCGAGGGCGCGCCGGACGACCTGTCGCTGCCGCACGTCTGGAACGTCTATGTCAGCCAGTCGCTGAACGCGCTGGATGATGATCGCGACTTCCACCAGGTCAAGGCCAGCTCCCATCCGATGCACTATGACCAGATCTGCCAGAACGGCCTGGGCTGCACCACCGGCGGCGACCGCTCGCTGGTCGACTTCTTCGCGCTGGACTACAACCCGGCCAACGGCGAGCTGCTGGTCGTGTACAACTGGGCCCACAAGCGCCCCGGCGACATCGAGGGCGCCGCCACCGCCACCGTCGTGGTCAGGCAGGTGGCCGGCCCCAGCCACAACGGCGGCGTGATCGACAACCCCGACCGCCGTGCACTGCGCCAGAGCACGGTCGATCCGCAGGGCGACGCGTACACCGACTTCTCGGGCCTGTTCGTCACCGGGGCCCGCGGCAACAGCCCGGCGATGGACATCACCTATGTCGAGGTCGTGCCGCCAGTGCAGGGCGATGGCTTCACCGCCCGCATCCATCTGGCCGACCTGTCGGATGCCGCGCTGGAAGACGCACTGCTGGCCCTGCCGGCGCAGTCGCTGCTGTGGATGTTCTACTACGTCGACGGCTACCGGCATCACGTGGCCAGCGCCCGCTGGAACCCGGTCGATGGCTTCAGCTACGGCTTCAACGGTTACGAGGGCTCACTGCAGGAATGTGGCAGCCCGCCCACCGGTTCCGAGCCGATCGGCGCCCTGCCCCCGGCAGCGCAAGCCAGTACCAACCCCGACCAGTGCCTGTATTACCGCGGCATGGACCCGCTGGTCGGCCGGGTCGATCAGGCGGCCGGCATCATTGAGCTGGACGTGCCGCTGGCCCTGCTCTCCACGCTCAAGGAGGTGGAGGCGCCGGCCCGCAGCCCGGCCGAGGTGCCGGCCGCGCCCGGCGACCGCATCTGGTCGGCGGCGGCCTATACCCAGGGCAATTCGATCTCGCCGACCCAGGACGTGCAGAGCTGGCTGACCCCGGTGGACAACTCGGCCGCGATGGACTTCCTGATCCCGCAACCCGCTAGCGCGCCCGCGGACGAGGACGGGGACGAAACGCCCAGCGAAGGCCGTGGCGCAAACCTCGCGCCCAAGGGCGGCGCGCTGGTCTGGACCATCCTGCTGCTGGCCCTGGGCTTCGGCCTGCGCCGAGCGGGCAGGTCGGGTCCGGCCGCAGCCTGATTGGCATGAAAAACCCCGGAGGGCGCCTCGCTCTCCGGGTGTTCCTGCAGCCTGCCAGCCGGCTGAACGATCAGCCGTCCGGCCGGAGGTCAGCCTGGCTCAGCCCGTCTCGCCGCGACGGCCCAGTTTCAGGCGCAGCGCGTTCAGCTTGATGAAACCGGCGGCGTCGCGCTGGTCGTAGGCACCCCGATCGTCCTCGAAGGTGGCGATGGATTCGTCGAACAGGCTGTCCGTCTCCGAACGCCGGCCCTGCACCATCACGTTGCCCTTGTACAGGGACAGCCGCACCTCGCCATTGACGCTGTGCTGGGTGTGGTCGATGGCCGCCTGCAGCGCCTCGCGCTCCGGGCTGAACCAGTAGCCGTTGTAGATCAGCTTGGCGTAGCGCGGCATCAGCTCGTCCTTGAGATGGGCCGCCTCACGGTCCAGCGTGATGGACTCCATCGCGCGGTGGGCGCGCAGCAGGATGGTGCCGCCCGGCGTTTCATAGCAGCCGCGCGACTTGATCCCCACATAGCGGTTCTCGACGATGTCCAGGCGGCCGATGCCGTGCCGGGCGCCGAGCGCGTTCAGCGCATCCAGCAGCTGGTAGGGACTCATGCGCTGGCCGTTCAGGCTCACCGCATCGCCCTTCTCGAAGCCGATGACCAGTTCCTCGGCCGCATCCGGCGCTTCCTGCGGGCTGGCGGTCCAGCGCCACATGGCCGGCTCCGGCGTGGCCCAGGGGTCTTCCAGTTCCAGGCCCTCGTAGGAGATGTGCAGGCAGTTGGCGTCCATCGAGTAGGGCGAGGAACCATCCTTCTTCTTCGCGATCGGGATGCCGTGCTGTGCGGCATAGGCCAGCAGCTTCTCGCGCGAGTTGAGATCCCATTCCCGCCAGGGCGCGATCACCTTGACCTGCGGCATCAGCGCGTAGGCGCCCAGCTCGAAGCGGACCTGGTCGTTGCCCTTGCCGGTCGCACCGTGGGCGATGGCATCGGCGCCGACCTCACGCGCGATCTCGATCATGTTGCGCGCGATGCAGGGGCGCGCGATGGAGGTGCCGAGCAGGTACTCGCCCTCGTAGATGGCATTGGCGCGAAACATCGGGAACACGAAGTCGCGGACGAATTCCTCGCGCAGATCGCGGATGAAGATGTCCTTGACGCCGAGCGCCTCGGCCTTGGGCCGGACCTCTTCCACTTCTTCGCCCTGGCCGAGGTCGGCGGTAAAGGTCACCACCTCGCAGCCATAGGTGTCCTGCAGCCACTTGAGGATGACGGAGGTGTCCAGGCCACCGGAATAGGCGAGTACGACTTTCTTGATATCAGACATGGCGATTTGCCGGGATGGGCAGGGCGGGCGATTATACCCGGCTGATGAA
>JBFKIN010000017.1:0-18659 GCA_041632255.1 Oceanococcus sp.
GGAGGACCTGGATGCACTCGCCGCCTGATGCGAGCCCACAATCCCACCGGGACTGGCAACCCGCGGGACTCCCGCAAGGCGAGATGCGCGCCACACTGGCTCGCGGAATCATGGCGAACCGCCACTGGATCAGCGCCATGACCGGCCTGACCATCCTGTTTGGCGTCGTCGCCATCCTCCTCGCCCCACTCAGCGCAGATGTCGATGGTCTGGACGCGGCCCTGACGACCTGCATCTCTCTTTTCAGCGCTGGCGCATGGATCCGGCTGAGGCGGTCTGGTCCGCATCAGGTTTATGTCCTGTTGCGCCTTTGGGTCCTGGTTACCGCCCTGATCCTGAGCGGGCTGGTGAGCAATGCCCTGTTCGGCTCGCACGCCTACCGATTCGCCGATGCGGTGCTGCCTTACGTCGCGCCGGTCCTTCCAGTGGTCGGCCTGCAGGCCCATACCTTTCTGCTACGCCAGGAAGCCCAGCGCATCGTGCTGGCTTTCTCCCTGTTCAATACGCTGCAGATCTTCATCTTCACACTCAGACACACGGACCCGGTAAGCCTGAGCACCGCCAGCATGTTCATGATCTGCGCTGGCCTGGCTCCTCTGCACGCGGCCCTGATGGCAGGACTGAACATCCGGAACCGGGCCAATCTCATTCGCAGCCTGGCCATGAGAACCCACGAGCTGGAGCAACAGGCGCAACGACTCGAAAGCGCCCGGGGCCGAGACGAGGTGTCCGGCGGCCTGGACAAGACCGGGGTACTGAAGCAATTGAGCCGGGATCTGGAAGCGCGTCCCAACCTGAGTTTCAGCCTGATACAGATGCAGGGCCATGACGCGCTGGTAGCTCACCAGACCCGTGTCCAGTTTCGCCACACCGTGCGCCAGATCGCTGCGGAACTGGCCCAGGCCCTGGGCCCGCAGACGCGCATGGGCCGCATCAACAACACGCAATTCGCCGTCTGGGCACCGGACCTCCATGCTGATGCCCACGAACGCGCAATCCGTTCCGCGATCGCTCATCTTCAGCAACTGCGCATCGAGGGAAGAACGCGCCGTTTTGCCCGGGGCAGCGCTGAGCCCGGCGTCAGTGCCGGGGACCTGGGATTTGCTGCGGCTGCCCTGGTGGCCGAGGCGGACGGATCTTTGTGGCTGGACATGTCACGCCTACCGGAGCCGGCCTGAAGCGGCGCACGCCTCCCTGTACTCCCAGGCTCGCTGCCGCCGGCTGGCGACCACCGATGCCGATCAATCGGCCGGCGCGACGGACAGACCCAGCTGTTGCGTAGCCAGCCGGGCCAGCGGCAGTGCTGCCGTCAGGCCAGGTGATTCGATACCGAGGAAATTGACCAGACCAGGCACCCCGTGCTGCTGCTCACCCTGTAACAGGAAATCCGCATCGGCCTCTCCCCGTCCGCTCAGCTTGGGCCGAATGCCCGCGTAGTCAGGCTGCAGACGTGCCACGTCCAATTCCGGCCACCATTGCCTGACATCCCTCCCAAAGGCCTCAGCACGCGCGGGATCGACCGCCAGGTCCTGGGCCGTCTCCACCCATTGCACATCCGGCCCGAAGCGGGCCCGTCCCGCCTGATCGAGACACAGGTGAATACCGAGACCGCCGGCGACCGGCAGCGGGTAGATCAGGCGAGAGAACGGCACCGCACCCTGATAGCTGAAATAGCTGCCTTTGGCATAGTGCAGGCGCGGCCGCGGGCCCGGGAGCAGATCAACCGCCCCCAGACCGGCTGCATTGACCACGTATCGGGCTCGTAACGACCAGCGCGCGACACCGAAACCGACGCTCAGAACCCGTTCGCGACTGATGCCGGCAACCCGGTGAGCCGGCAACAGGCAGGCGCCAAGATCCTGGGCCCTGGCGAGCAACGCCTGCATCAGGGCATGGCTGTCAATGATGGCGCTGCGGGGCGACTCCAGCGCCGCTGCGGCACGCAATGCCGGCTCCTCCCTGCGCAGCCGCGCCGGCTCCACCCGGTGTAGCGCCACACCGTTGGCGGCAGCCCGCTGTTGCAACCGCGCCAGGAGTGGCTGCTGCGCCTCTTCCGTCGCCACCAGCCACTTGCCCAGGGGCTGCCAGGGCACCTGGTGCGTGTCCGCAAAATGCTTCAATTCCCGATTGCCTGCGACGCAACAGCGCGCCTTCAAACTTCCCGGAGGATAGTAGAGACCGGCGTGGATGACCTCGCTGTTGCGCGACGAAATGCCCTGCCCCCAGCTCCCAGCCGCCTCCAGGATAATGACCTCGCGACCTGCCGCGGCCAGCTCCGCCGCGCAGGCCAGGCCGATCACCCCGGCTCCGATCACGACGCAGTCAGCAGATTCCAATATCGTGGCCCTCTGTGCCTTGCCAGCCTGATTTGATCAGCATCTGCCGAAATCCTGTAACAGCCCGGGCGAGAATGCCGAGTCACTTTACCAGCGGGCAAAGCTCGCGGAGAATGCCAGCTGGACCAGAAGCAGGAACCCGCCATGCCGATCGCTGTTTCTCTCATCGCCGGTCCCAACGACCCGGAACCGCGCACCGTCATCTTTCCCGACCAGGGAGGCGTGATCGGCCGCAGTGACGGCTGCAAACTGGTCCTGCCGGACAGAAAGCGGGCTGTATCCAAACGCCACGCTTTCGTCGAGCGTGTCGGTGACGAAATTTACGTCACCGACCTGAGCACCAACGGCACTTTTCCTTTCGAGAAATCACACCGTATCGGGCGTGGCGTCACACGACCGATTCCCAGCGGCGGGCGCATTCTGTGCGGCGACTACACCCTGCAGCTGGACCTTCAGGACGAGGCCGAGGACGCCGCCTCATCCGAACCCGAAACGCCGGCACCGCCTCCGCCGCCACAGCCCCTGCCGGCCGCCGCAGCCGGCGACCCGAAGGCCATCGTCGAGGGCCTGCTGCAGGGCCTGGCCATCGATGCGGAGAGCCTCGATCTCAGTGATCCCCGTGCCTTCGGCCACCGCGTAGGGGAAATTCTGCGCCAGAGCATGGCGACGGTCGCGCTGGCCATGCGGATGCGTGCCCACGTCAAAGGCAGCGTGCATGTGGGCGTCACCCAGCTGATGCCCAGCCAGCCGAATCCGCTGAAGATTTCGCTCAATGAAATGGATGCGCTTGAAGCCATGCTCGGACCGGGTCACGCCCAGTTCCAGGATCCCGGCAGTTCCCTGCACGATGTGCAGAATGAGTTGCGCGAGCACGAGCTCGCTGTGCTCAAGGCCGTGCGCAGCAGCCTGCATGCCGTGCTCAAGGCCTTGGACCCGGAGGCGCTGATGACCCGGACGGAGGAAAAAGGCGGTGGTTTCTGGCCTCCCAAGCACCAGCGCGCATGGGACACGCTAGTTTCGGCCTACGCCGAGCTGAATGACGAAGACCGGCTGGACAGCCTGTTTGGCAAGGCTTACAGCGCAGAGTTGAAAAACCAGAGCGGCGCCTGAATTCGCGGGCGCCAATCAGGCGCCGGCGCCCTGGCCTTCGGCTGCCAGGACGCTTCAACCCGGATCGCGGATCACCAGCAAGCGCAATTCACTCATATCCTCGATCGCGAACTTCAAGCCTTCGCGACCCAGGCCGGAATCCTTGACGCCGCCATAGGGCATGTGATCGACGCGCCAGGACGGTACGTCACCGATCACCACACCACCGACATCCAGCCTGTCCCAGGCCTGCATCGCCCGGTTGATGTCGCGGGTAAAGATGCCGGCCTGCAGTCCGAAGCGGCTGTTGTTCACAAGCTCCAGGGCCTCGTTGAACTCCTTGTAGGGCGCGATCACCGCAACCGGCCCGAAAGCTTCTTCCTCCAGCAATTCGCAGCCGGCCGGCACGTTTTCCAGCAGGGCGGCGCGGAGCATGGCGCCTTCCCGCTCACCGCCGCAAAGCAGCTTTCCACCTCGATCCACCGCTGCCTGGATCCAGGATTCCAGGCGTCGAGCCTCGCTCTCCGCGATCATCGGGCCGATGAAGGTGTCCTCGTCCTTCGGCGCGCCATGCTTCAGGCCGCTGACCGCCTCTGTCAGGGCTGCGCGAAACTCGGCATAGCGTGATTCCTCGACCAGAATGCGCTGCACGGAAATGCAGCTCTGTCCCGACTGATAGTAGGCCCCGAAAATGATGCGTGGGACCACCGCCGCGACATCCGCATCCTCGGTCACGATGCAGGCCGCGTTGCCGCCCAGCTCCAGCACCACCTTCTTCTTGCCCGCCCTTGCCTTCAGCGCCCAGCCGACGTCCGGCGAGCCCGTAAAGGAGAGCAGCTTCAGGCGCGGATCGACGGTGAATAGATCGGCGCCATCCCGCGAACAGGGCAGGATCGAAAAGGCTCCTGCCGGCAGATCGGTTTCCGCCAGGACCTCGCCCATGATCAGGGCGCCGATGGGCGTGCGGCTGGCCGGCTTGAGGACAAACGGACAGCCGGCGGCGATGGCCGGCGCCACCTTGTGGGCGGCCAGGTTGAGCGGAAAATTGAACGGCGAGATCAGCGATACCGGACCGATGGGCACACGCTTGTACATGCCGCGGTAGCCTTCAGCTCGCGGAGTGACTTCCATGTCCATGACCTGCCCGATTTCGCGGCTGCACTCGTCGGCCGCGAGCCGGAACGTGTCAATCAGCCGGGTGACCTCGCCCCGTGAATCCTTGATCGGCTTGCCGGCCTCGATGCAGAGCGCCTGGGCCATCTCCTCCGCTCGCGCGGTGAAACGATCCACGCAGTGGCGCAGCACCTCAGCCCGTCGATGAGCGGGCCAGCACGCCATGGCCGGAGCAGCCGCATCGGCAGCGGCAATGCCGCGTTCGATGTCAGCGGGCCCGGCCAGCGCCACCCGCGTGGCTTCCTGGCCGCTGTACTTGTCGGTGACGATCAGATCCGTATTGGGTTGCTCGGCCCTGTTGGCCACATAAAACGGGTAGGAATCCTGCAGCATGCCTCGTCTCCCCTATGGGTCCACCGGCCGAGGGCATCGGGTTGGCCGGTTCCGCCAGCTATCGCATGGGACAGCGGCACAGTGAGTGTGCGGTTTCAGATCAGCGCACTTTGCTCGCGGATCAGGTGGTTGAGAACCCGGTCGTTGTCGCTGTAGTCCATGGCCAGATCAACCAGGTGGACACCTGGCTCGTCGCGGCAGCGCTCCAGCAGCGGCACCACCTCCTCCGCGCTGGAGGGCCGATGCCCCTTGGCCCCGTAGGATTCGGCATAGGCCACGAAATCCGGGTTGCCGTAATCCAGACCATAATTGGGGAATCCCATATTGGCCTGCTTCCACTTGATCATGCCGTAGGCGTTGTCATTGAGGATCAACACGGTCAGATCCAGCTTCATCCGCACCGCGGTTTCCAGTTCCTGCGAATTCATCATGAAGCCGCCATCACCACAAACCGCCATGACCTTGCGGTCGGGACAGACCAGCTTGGCGGCGATGGCCGACGGCAAGCCGGCCCCCATGGTCGCCAGGGCGTTGTCCAGCAGCATGGTGTTGGGCATGCGGGCGCGGTAATTGCGCGCAAACCAGATCTTGTACACCCCGTTGTCAAGACAGACGATGCCGTCGTCGGGCATCACCTTGCGCACGTCCTGAACCAGCCGCTGCGGATAGACCGGGAAGCGCGGATCATCCGCGCCATCCATCAGATGCTTCTCCAGGTGGCCCTTGACGTCCATGAAGAAACCAAAGTCCCAGTCGCGGTGCTCGCCGATCGCCTCCTTGAGCTGCCAGATGCTGTTTGCGATGTCGCCGATCAACTCGGTTTGCGGGAAGTAGACCGGGTCGACCTCCGCTGTCTTGTAGTTGATATGCAGGACCTGTTTCTGGGCATTGCGCATGAAGAAAGGCGGCTTTTCCACCACATCGTGACCCACATTGATGATCAGGTCGGCATGGTCGATGGCCCGGTGCAGATAGTCGCCGTCGGAGAGCGCGGCGCAGCCCATGAAAAGTTCGTGATCCTCGTTGATCACGCCCTTGCCCATCTGGGTCGAAAAGAAGGGGATGCCGTGGCTGTCAACGAATTCGCGCAGCATTTTGGCCGCCCGCTTGCGGTTGGCGCCAGCGCCGATCATCAGCAGCGGTCGACGGGCCCCGGCGATGGCGTCAGCCGCCGCCCTGACTGCTTTTTCGTCCGCGATCGGCCGGCGCACGGTACTGGCCCGGACCGGCTTCGCACTGGACAGTTCGGCAGCGATATCCTCGGGCAGTTCCAGATGGGTGGCTCCGGGACGCTCCTCGTCGGCCAGCCGAAAGGCTTCGCGCACGCGGCCGGGAATGGTTTCTCCGGACACGATCTGCCAGGTTCCCTTGGTCAGCGGACGCATCATGGAAACGATGTCGACGATCTGGAAATGCCCCTGCTTGCTGGCCTTGATGGGCTTCTGACCGGTCAGCATCACCATGGGCATCGCGCCGAGCTGGGCATACGCCGCCGCGGTGACGAAATTCGTCGCGCCAGGCCCCAGGGTCGACAGGCAGACCCCGGCGTTCCCGGTCAGACGCCCCACGGTGGCCGCCATGAAGCCCGCGGCCTGCTCGTGCCTGGTGAGGATCAGCTGGATGCTCGAGTTGCGCAGAGATTCCAGGATATCGAGGTTCTCTTCCCCGGGAATACCGAAAACGAACTCCACGCCCTCAGACTCGAGGCTGCGGACGAACAGATCGGATGCCTTCGTGCTCATGACTCCCTCCTATGTCAGGTCAAGCGCATCGCGATGCCGTCGCAGCATTGCTCCGCCGCCGGCCGGCGGCGGCTGTGATCCGGCGCCTAGATCACACCGTAGGCGAGCATCGCGTCCGCCACCTTGGTGAAGCCCGCGATATTGGCGCCGGCAAGATAATTCACATACTTGGCGTCCTGCTGGCCGTGCTCCACGCATTTGTCGTGGATACCCGCCATGATGCTGCGCAAGCGGGTGTTGAGTTCATCACGCGACCAGGACAGACGCATGCTGTTCTGGGTCATCTCCAGGCCGGACACGGCGACACCACCGGCGTTGGCCGCTTTGGATGGCGCGTACATGATCTTGGCATCGAGGAAAACGTGGATGCCTTCCTGCACGGTTGGCATGTTGGCTCCCTCGGACACGCCCTGGCAGCCGTTGGCGACCAGCGCCTGGGCGTCCTCCATCGAGATTTCATTCTGGGTCGAGCAGGGAAAGGCCAGATCGCAGGGCACGTTCCACGGTCGCTTGCCCTCGAGGTACTCGCAACCGAACTCTTCCGCATATTCCTTGATGCGGCCACGCCGCACTTCCTTGAGCTCCTTGATCCAGGCCAGTTTTTCCGCGGTAATGCCTTCAGGGTCGTAGATCGTGCCGGAAGAGTCCGACATCGTGATCACCCGCCCGCCGAGCTCGATGCACTTCTCCGCCGTATATTGGGCGACATTGCCGGAGCCCGACACGGCGCAGGTCTTGTCTTCCATCGTGTGGCCGCGGTACTTCAGCATGTCTTCCATGAAGTACACCGCGCCGTAACCCGTGGCCTCCACCCGGATTTCGCTGCCGCCAAAGGCCAGGCCCTTGCCGGTCAGCACGCCCGTGAACTGGTTGCTGAGCCGCTTGTACTGGCCGAACAGGTAACTCACTTCACGCCCGCCCACGCCAATATCCCCAGCGGGGACGTCGGTATAGGGACCGATATGCCGGGACAGCTCCGTCATGAACGCCTGACAGAAGCGCATCACCTCGCGGGAACTCTTGCCTTTGGGATTGAAATCCGAGCCCCCCTTGCCACCGCCCATGGGCAGGCCGGTGAGGCTGTTCTTGAAAGTCTGCTCGAAGGCGAGGAACTTCAGAACCGACTGGGTCACGCTGGGATGAAAGCGGATGCCGCCCTTGTAAGGACCGATGGCATTGCAATGCTGCACACGGTAGCCACGCTGGGTCCGCACCTGCCCCTGATCATCTTCCCAGCAGACCCGGAAAATCACGATGCGGTCCGGTTCGGTCAGGCGCTCCAGAATCTGCGCCTCGTCATAGACCGGCTTTTTCATGATGTAAGGGATGATGGACTGGGCGACCTCGTAGACCGCCTGATGAAACTCGGTCTCCCCGGGGTTACGCCGCACCAGACCCTGCATGAACTCTTCGAGGCGCGTTTCGGCTTGCATGATCCACCCCTTCGTGGTTAGCCAGAAAATCACATTACGCCTGAACGAGGGGCCGGGCAACCGTCCTGACAAGGCATCCAGCGGCGGCGGACCGTGCTGCAAAAAAAAAGTTCCGCCGAGCGGTGGCCTCGCCCCCGATTCCCCGATAGACTCGAACTGCACAAGAGCGTGACCTGGAGGGCCGTTCCATGATGCAACGAACTGTGTTGCTGTTCCTTGTGGTGGCGATGGGCGGAAGCTTGTACGCAGCTGACGACGACGCGCTACTGGATGGGGATCTGCTGTCAGGAGACAGCGCCTCGCAGGACGATGGTCTGCTCGGAGGTGGCGGCGACCTTCTCTCCGGTGACGGTGATCTGCTGTCCGATGACGGAGGCCTGCTCTCCGGCGATTCGGACGGGCTTCTCGGTGATGAGGGCGGACTGCTCGACGGCGATCTGGGTGATCTGCAACCTGCCCAGCAGGCCGGCGCGGCCGCAGCCGAACAGCCGGACGCGGCCGGCAAGGCGCATCTGGACCTCTTCGCGGAGAACCGATACCCCTCCTCCAACACCTGCGCGACTTGCCACCCGAAGCAGTACGAGCAATGGTCCGTGTCCCAGCACGCCTACGCGCAGATGTCGCCGGTCTACATGGCGATGCAAATCACCATCAACGCCGCGACCAGCAGCACCAATGGCGACTTCTGCATCCGCTGCCACACGCAGGTGGGCATGAACATCGAGGAATCGCCGTTCATCTCCAACCTGGACCGCCATCCGACCTCGCGGGAAGGCATCACCTGTGTGGTCTGCCACCGCCTCGACAAGGAATACGGCAAGGTCAGCGGCCGCGTGGCGCTGGTCGAAGGCAGCCTGGTCGAGCCTGTCTACGGACCGCAGGGCAACGCGGAACTGGAACGGGTGCTGAACAACACCGACAAATACCGCGTGGTCACCGATCCCGACTCGCCGGGCCGCAAGATCCACAACAAGGTCGGCCATTTCCCCTATATCGGCACTTCCGGCTTCTGCGGGGTCTGCCATGATGTGAACCTGTTCAACGGTTTCCGGCTGGAAGAGGCCTTTTCGGACTACAAGCAGTCCCCGGCGGCACGCGAAGGCATCAGCTGTCAGGACTGCCACATGGGCAAGGAACAGGGGGTGCCCAGCGGCTACGAGATTGGTCCTGCGGCCGAGGTGGGCGGCGTACCCACCGCCGACCGCAAGCTGACCAATCACTTCTTCGCCGGGCCAGACTACTCCCTGCTCCACCCGGGCATTTTCCCGCACAACGTCGATGCGGCAAAAATGGCCACGCTGCGCGAGTGGCTGAAGTTCGACCACGAGGCGGGCTGGGGCACCGATGCGTTCGAGGAAGGCCCTGGCGAGGATGCGGAATTCCCGGATCGCTGGTGGTCTATCGATGACCGTTACGATGCGCGGGAGATCATCGAGTACCAGAAGAAACGTCTGGCCTGGGCTGCCGAACAGCGCCTGACCGTGTTGCAGAACGCACTGGCTCTGCGCAACCTGCAGGTCGAGTCCGGCGACGGCGACCTGCGCTTCTCGGTCGATGTGCACAACATCACCAAGGGCCACAGCGTGCCCACCGGTTTCGATGCCGAGCGGGTGATCTGGCTGCAGGTCAACGTCACCAACGCCGAGGGCGACGTGGTGTTCCAGTCCGGCGATCTGGACCCGAACGGCGACGTGCGCGACGCCCATTCGCTGTACGTGCACAACGGCGACCTGCCCCTGGACGATCAGCTGTTCTCGCTGCAGTCGAAGTTCATCACGCGCAATCTGCGAGGTGCCGAGCGCGAGCAGGTGCTGGCGGTCAATTTCTCCGTCGACCCCCTGCCCTTCATCCGCCCCAGCACCAGTTCCACCATCCTGACCGGCCAGCCGGGCGGCGCACGCAAGCACCGTTACATCATTCCACCGCTGGCCAAGCGTCCGGCCAATTACCGCGTCAAGGCACGGGATCTGAAAGGACCGGGCCCGTTCAAGATCGATATCGCGCTCAAGGCCGGCATGATTCCGGTCAATCTGATCGATTCGATCAAGGGGGTCGGTTTCGACTACTACATGAGCCCACGTGAGATTGCAGACGCGGTTGTCGCTGGCCATCAGACCATCGATCAGGTGTCCACCCAGGTCGACCGCCAGGGGCGGCTCGTTGCGGAGGCTCGTTAAGAATGAAGAAGAAGAACCTGAGCGCCGGTGCGCTGCTGGCTGCCTGTCTGATTCCCACCAGCCTGCTGGCAGCGGGCGGCAACAGCCGTCTTTCCGATGAACCGATCCCCTTCGCCACGGAAGACGAACTGCCCGACCTGACGCCACCACTGTTTGAACTGGGCGATGTCTTTCTGCGCCCCGGCAACATCAAGCCCGGCTTCGAGATTCCCACGGGAGCGGTCTGGCAGCCTCGGCTTTGGGTGTTCGGTTCTCTGCGATCCTCGCTGCACACCTTTCAGACCGAATCGACCCCCTGTCCGTTGGGCGGCGGCGGCACCGCGGAGGAACGCTGCACCGAATGGGCGAACCGCCTCGATTTGTTCGGCAATCTGCAGCTCACCGGCACCGAGCGCCTGCTGGTTGGCCTGCAACCCCTGCATCAGCGCGGTCGCTTCACCGGCATCACGCTGGAACCGGACGATGCCAGCACGGATGACGATTTCCGGGACGAGACGAATTTCGACGTCACCACCCTGTTCTTCGAGGGCGACATCGGCGAGATCTTCCCCGGCCTCGACCCGACCGACAAGTACCGCTACGACTGGGGATTCTCGATCGGGCGCCAGCCACTGGCCTTTCAGGACGGCCTGCTCGTCAATGACACAATGGATTCCCTTGGCCTGACCCGCAACAACCTGCGCATCGACGGCTGGGACTGGCTGAACAATCTGCGCCTGACCTTCCTTTATGCCTGGAACCGTGTCGGCAATGAGGCCAATCCGGCGACGGACGAGGATGCCCAGATGCTGGCCCTGTTCACCGCCTGGGATACCGTCTTCGGCAACCGCTTCGCCAGCACTTTCGAGCTGGACGCCGCCTACGTCACCGCGGATGATCCCAACGGCGATCTGCTGACAGCCGGATTCGGCGCCATCCAGCGTTTCGGTCATGTGGGCACCAGCTTCCGGCTGCTTGGCTCCATGGGTCTGGATGACGATGCGATCATTGACGCGGACGGCGTACTGGCCTTCGTGGAAACGTCGCTGACGCCCTATGGCACACATAACGTGCTGTATATGAACGGCTTCCTGGCCATCGACAATTTCACTTCCGCCGCGCGCGGGCCGGATGCCGGTGGCCCTCTGGGCCGGGTTGGCCTGCTTTTCGCGGCCCGCGGCATCGGACGCTACCCCTCTCCGCTGAGTAACGCAGCCGGTCGGGCTTTTGGCTCAGCCGTGGGTTATCAGATGTTCTTCGACAACAATCGCCGGCAGCTCGTCGCGGAGGTGGGCGGGCGGCTGCAGGAAGATCCCGTGACCGAAGCGCGCAGCGGTGCGATTGGCCTTGGTCTGCGCCTGCAGCAGGCCGTGGGCAAACGCCTGATCGTGGATCTGGACGGTTTCATCGCCAGCACAAGGAGGGACCAGCAATCGATCTCCGCCAGCGGAGCCCGAATCGAACTGCTTTGGAAGCTGTAAGAACAATAACGAAGGAACCTGCCCCATGGACGCATTGCTGCACCCGCTCGTGATTCAGCTGATCGGCGGCGTCATCATCGTGCTGGCCCTGGGCTTCGCCCTCATGCAGGCCTGGCGCGCCGCTCTGGAACTCTCTGGCAACCGGGCTGCCCTGGCCATGCGTCGCAACGCCATGGCGGAACAGATGCGCGCCTTGAGTCAGTCTCGCAAGCTGAACGAACAGCGCGCCCAGGGCGGCTGGTCCGGCATTCGCAAATTCCGGGTGGAAAAGACCGTCGACGAGGCCAAGGACATCCGCTCCTTCTACCTCGTGCCCCACGACGGCAAGGACATACCGATGTTCCACCCGGGTCAATATCTGACCTTCAAGTTCCGCGTCCCCAATCAACCCAAGGACGTGGTGCGCTGCTACTCCCTGTCCGACAGCCCGTTCGAGCGCGGTCACTACAGGATTTCCGTCAAACGTCTGGACCCGCCACCAAAGGCGCCCGAGGCGCCGCCCGGAGTCAGTTCCAATTTTCTGCACAGGGAGGTTCACACCGGCGACATCCTGGACGTACGTGCGCCAGGCGGTCATTTCTATCTTGATCTGACCATGCACCGGCCGGTCGTGCTGATTGCAGGCGGCGTGGGCATCACCCCGGTCTACAGCATGCTCAAGGCCCTGATCGACAGTCGGGATCCGCGTGAAATCTGGTTTTTCTACGGCCTGCGCAACGGCCAGGAGTATTGCTACAAGCAAATCCTGGAGTCGATCGCAGACCGTCATCCCAACGTCAATCTGCGCGTCTGCTTCAGCGATCCCGAAGGCAATGAGGGCGACTCCCCGTACTACCGCAAGGAGCAGCGGGTCAGCGTCGAACTGATGCAGAAAGAACTGCCATCCAACAACTACGTCTATCACATCTGCGGACCACCGCCGATGATGCAGGCCGTCACCGCCGATCTCGAAGCCTGGGGGGTTCCCGGGGACGATGTGCGTACCGAGGCCTTCGGGCCCGCGTCCGTCAAGAAAACCGAAAAGCCCGATGTGCCGCCCGCCGGCGCTGACAATGCCGTGTGCTTCAAGATCGAATTCGCACGCAGCGGCAAGACGGTCGAGTGGAAGGGCGCGGAAGACAATCTGCTGGAGTTCGCGGAAGCGAATGACATCTCTCTCGACTACGGCTGCCGCGCGGGCGGCTGCGGCACCTGCATGACGGCGGTCAAGTCGGGCAAGTTTGATTATGTGCGTGACCCGGACGCCGAAGCCGAGCAAGGCAGTTGCCTGGCCTGCGTGGCTCGACCGCAATCCGATCTGGTGCTGGACGCATGAGCGTCCGGCGTGCGTTTTTCCGGCCTGCCCTGCGGGCCGTCAACAATGAGGGCATCCCCATGCGCAATTTCCGATCCCTATTCCTGGTCCTGACTCTGGTCGCGGGCGGTATTGCGCACGCGCAGGCGCCCCGGCTTGACCCTGGAAAGGTCAAAGGACCGTCCGCCTGCGGCGAATGTCACGAAGGCTCGATCGCCGCCTGGCAAACGACCCATCATCACTCCACCTTCAAGGAACTGCCGCGCATGAAGGAAGCGCGGGAGATCGCCGACAAACTGGGCATCAAGCGTCTGAAAAACGACAGCGCCTGCGTGTCCTGCCATTTCACCACCGCGATGGACAGTGGCAAGGAAGACGTGATCGCAGGCATCACCTGTGAATCCTGCCACGGCGCGGGCGCCGACTGGATCGACACGCACAGTGACTTCGGCGGCAAGGGCGCCACCAAGGAAAGCGAAAGCGCCGCCCACCGCAAGGCCCGCTGGGACAAGGCGGAAGCGGCCGGCATGATCCGACCGACCGACCTCTACAAGCTGGCCGAGAACTGCTACCAGTGCCACACCGTGCCCAACGAGGAACTGGTCAACAAGGGCGGGCACGCCGCAGGCTCCAACTTCGAACTCGTGGCCTGGTCACAGGGCGAAGTGCGCCACAACCTCTGGTACAACCAGGGCAAGAGCAATGCCGAAGCGGATCTCGAGCGTCGCCGCATGATGTTCCTGGTCGGCAAGGCCCTTGATCTCGAATACGCGTTGCGCGGGGTGGCCAAGGCCACGGCAAAAGCCCAGTACGCGGTGGAGATGGCCAAGCGGGCGAAGCGTGCAGCGCTGGGCCTCAAAGCGGTCGTCGACTCCGGCGCAAAGGCGCCCGAACTGGATGAACTGATGAAGATCGCCGGTAGCGCCAAAGTCAGCCTGAACAACGAGGCGGCCCTCACCCAGGCGGCTGACGCCGTGGCCGTTCAGGCCAAGTCCCTGGCGACAAAGTACAGCGGCAAGGAATTCCCGATGATCGATGCCCTGCTGCCCAAGGCCAACGCATACAAGGGAGCGGCATATCAGCCCTGAACCCCGGCCTGACGCTCGCCTGAACGGGGCGAACTCATGACTGTCATCACACGCATACCCCGGCCCCAGCGCTGGCAACAGCCCTACGGGCCGGACATGACGGCGGCTGACGTCGAGCGGGTGCTCGGTTTCGAGCCATTCGCCAGCATGGATGCCGCGCGCTTTGCCGAGCCCATGACCCTGCAGGGGATCGTCCAGCACGACACCCGCATCGTTCACTATGCCCCGGGCGATATCGTCGTGCGGGCCGGTGACTACGGCAATTCGGCCTTCCTGATCATGACCGGCCGACTGCGGGTCGTCCTCCCACCGGGCATGCCCGCGGAGGAACTTGGCCGCCAGCCCGAAACACGAAAATCCGCGTGGCAGGCGGTGGCCATGCTCTGGACAAACGCCCGGACACCCGAACAGCGGGACGTCAGCCGCTACGTCCATCAAACCCTGACCCGGGATACGGCCGAGTCACATGGCGAAACGCGCGCCTTCTTGCAGGACGTGCCCTCGATTCTGAGCCAGTACCAGACAGCCGAGATCAGCGCCGGTGAAATCGTGGGCGAAATCGCGGCGCTGGGCCGGACGCAGCGCACGGCGACGATGATTGCCGAAGATTACACCGAGGTGCTGGAAATTCGCTGGCAAGGACTGAGGGAAATCCGTCGCCGCGATGAAGCGTTCCGCAAGCACGTGGAGAACGTCTATCGCTCACGCAGCCTGGTGAGCCACCTGCGCGAAACTCCCCTATTCCGGCATCTGTCGGATGACCAGTTGAACCATATCGCAGACCAGACCCTGTTCGAGACCTACGGCGACTTCGACTGGCACACCAGTTACAAGCGCTTCACGGACGACCCGCCGGAAGTGCGCCTCAAGCGCGAGCCGGTGATCGTCGATGAAGGCGATTATGCGGACGGTCTGCTGCTGATCCGATCAGGGTTCGGTCGCGTGAGCCAGCGCGTGAACCTCGGTGACAAGACCCTGCGCTACATGGGCCGTGGAGGCGTTTTTGGCCTGCCTGAGATCGTCGAGACCTGGACCAGCAAACAACCTGTGCCCCTGCGCACCAGTCTGCGGGCCGTGGGTTACACCGATGTGCTGCGGGTGCCAAGCGCAGTCATCGAAGAGCACGTTCTGCCCAGTCTGAGCGAGACAGAAATCGCAGACATACGGGACAAACTGCGCCCCCGCGATGATGTCGCCGAGCGCGTGACCACGGTGGGACATTCCGGCCGTCAGCACAGTCTGGACCCGGCCCTGCTCGAAACCCTTGTCGACAACCGACTGATCAACGGCACCCAGGCCATGGTCATCAACCTGGACCGCTGCATACGCTGCGATGCCTGTGTGGAGGCCTGTGCAGTGGGGCACAACAACAATCCGCGCTTCAACCGCCATGGCCGGCGATACGGCCCGACCATGGTCGCAAATGCGTGCATGCACTGCGCCGACCCCGTGTGCATGATCGGCTGTCCCACCGGGGCCATCCACCGCTCCGATCGCGGCGGCGAGGTGGTGATCAATGACGACACCTGTATCGGCTGCGCCACCTGCGCGAATTCCTGCCCTTACGACAACATCAGGATGGTCGACATTCGCGACAACAACGGCGACTTCATCCGCGACGAGGCCAGCGCCAAGCCAATCCGCAAGGCCACCAAGTGCGACTTGTGCTCCGGCCTGCCCGGCGGCCCCGCCTGCGAGCGGGCCTGTCCCCATGATGCCCTCAAGCGCATTGACCTGCGCGATCTCAAGGCCCTGGCCGACTGGATCGACCGATGATCACCTTTGCCCGGCGCCGACTGCGCAACAGCCTGATCACCGGTGGCCTGCTCCTGGCCTGCGGGGCTTTCTACCTGAGCTATCTGGCCACTCAGGCACGCCCCGAATTCTTGACGGGCTGGGCTCTGTTCATCCTGATTTTCACCCTTGCCGCCTACAACATCCGCAAGCGCCTGAGCATGCTGCCGCTCGGTGTCGCCGCGCACTGGCTGCAGTTGCATGCCTATCTCGGCGGGGTCGCCGTGCTGATCTTCATCGTGCATACCGGCTGGTGGTGGAGCGGAGGGGCGCTGGAGGGCCTGCTCTATCTGGCTTTCGTCCTTACCGCGGGCTCGGGACTGCTGGGCCTGTATCTGTCCCGGCGGCTGCCCGCCCGCCTGACCCGCCGGGGTGAGGAGGTCATCTACGAACGTATTCCAGGCTTCATGGCCCGGCTACGCAGCGAGGCCGAAAGCACCGTGCTGCAGACCGCCGAGGAGGCCCGTTCCAGCACCCTGCCCGACTTCTACAATCGGGAACTGGCGGACTTCTTTTCCGGTCCGCGTCACTTCTGGGCCCATTTGCGGGGAACCGGTCGCCCGACCTTCATGCTGACTCAGCGTCTGAATGGATTACGGCGCTACCTTGGTGACAGCGAGCGGGAGGCTCATGAGCGTCTGCTGATGCTGGTAGAGCGCAAAGACGAACTGGATTTCCACTACGCCCTGCAGTCTGCCCTGAAGTGGTGGTTGCTGCTGCATGTACCGGCCACGGCAGCCATGCTGATTCTCAGCCTTGTCCATCTGGTTCTGGTCTACGCATTCACCGCATGAAAACCGAACCCCTCCAGAAATTCGACTACAAGGAAAGCCCCTACCTGAGACCCAATCAGGACTGGGTCTGCGGCCATGCCGCCAGCGGCCAGGCCTGTCCGCGAGGCCCGGGAGCCAAAGGGCACTGTTCGGGCGGCCAGCAGTGTGATCCGGCACAGAGCGGAGAGCGCTGGATCTGCACGCGCTCTGACCTGCATGGTGGTGCCTGCGCCAACGGTCCACTTCCTGACGGTCGCTGCGGCGATGCGTTGCCGCCCTGTCAGCCGCATCGCAGTATCAAGGCGCGGCGACGCCTGACAACGCGATGGACGGCGGTTTTTGTGATAGGCCTTCTGCTCGCCCTGGTCGGCGGCGAGCGGGGGCTGGCCCTGCTTGAGCCCGGTCCCCGGATACACGCCCACGCGCAGCTGGGTAGCTGCGATGCTTGCCATGCCGCCACCGAGCACTCGCTGCTCAGTTGGCCCCGCCTGGCCAGCAGCGGCGAGCCGGATGACTCGCAACGCTGCCTGCGCTGCCACGCCGTTGGTGAGTCACCAAAGATGGCGCATGGATTGAGCGCACGAAGCCGGGCGGCGCTGAAGCCGGCCAGCGCCACGGCTCCAGCCGGACCTGCCGTGGCCTTTGCTGCCAGCATGCTGGTCGATCCGGATGCGTCCCTGGAATGCGGACAATGCCATCAGGAACACAGGGGCCAGGACGCCGATCTGACGACGCTGTCGAACGGCCGCTGTCAGAGCTGCCACAGCGAACAGTTCGCCAGCTTCCGTCATGGCCACCCGGACTTCGAACATTACCCCTCGAACCGACGGACCCGCATCCAGTTCGACCATGCCGAACACATTGCAAAGCATTTCCCCGACGGCGGCGCTGCCGCGCCGCAGGCCTGCGCGGATTGCCACGAGACAGCCACTCAGGGCGGCATGATGGTCCTGCGTGGCTTTGAACCCGCCTGCGGCGCCTGTCATGCGCCCGACATCGCAGGCGCCGGCCGGGCGGACTCTCCCGGACTTGCCCTGCTGCAGGTGCCCGGATTCGACCTCGATTCGCTGAGCAAGGCTGGCCTGGCGACCGGCGCATGGCCCGAATTCGCCGAGAGCCAGGGCGGTGCCTTCTTCGCGGCCCTGATGCAGCAGGACGCAGAAGCCAGCGCGGCCCTGAAGCGTCTGGAAAACGCCGACTGGCTGGACCTCGAGGCAGCGCCCATCGAGCAATTGCGCGACGCGCAAACCCTGCTGTGGGCGTACAAGAAACTGCTGCTGGATCTGCGCCGTCGTGGGCCTGCGCATTTCGTCAAGCGACTGCAGGGCGCCGGGATGATTCCCTCCGAGCTCGCACCGCAGGAGCTGGTTCGTGGCCTGTCTGTCGACACCGTGGAAGCCGCCATCAACGCCTGGTTCCCGGAACTGGAAAGCGAGTGGTCCCTCTATCAGGCCGGGGAGTTGCCGGCCAGTCCCCCAGCAGCGCAGGTGCCGGCATCCGAACCGGAACCGGAAGAAAGCTTTGACGCCAGTGAGTTCGATGACCTGTTTGGCGGCGGCGGGGACGATATCGACCTGTTCGGCGGCGGTGACGAGATCAATCTCGACGCCCTCAGCCTGGACGAGGAAGAGCCGGAAACGACAGCGGACGACGAGGACACGAACGAACCGGCGAGCCTGGACAAGCGGATGCAGGTGGGCGGCTGGTATCTCGATGACATGAGCCTGCGCTATCGACCCGTCGGTCACGCCGACGCGCTGCTCAAAGCCTGGCTGGACCACGCCCAGGCCCCCGCGGTGCGGCAGCACATGCTCGATCCCGGCAGCCCCGGCCGCTGCATCAAATGCCACAGCGTGGACGAGAGTGCACAGGGCCTCGTCGTGAACTGGCAGGTCCGCCGGCCGAATCGGCACCTGCATGAATTCACCAAGTTTTCCCATCAGGCGCACTTCAGCCTGATGGGGGAA
>JBFKIN010000018.1:0-18240 GCA_041632255.1 Oceanococcus sp.
CCTGTCACAGCGCCGGGCCAATACCGTATCCAGCTACCTCACCAGCCGCGGTGTTCTGCACGAACGGGTGCGGACCGAAGGGCGTGGAGAGCGGGAACCGATTGCCAGCAACGAATCCGATGTGGGTCGGACCAAGAACCGTCGCGTGGACATCGTGATCAAGGCCATCGTCGAGGGCCGCGAGCAGCAGGCTTATACGCCGCCGCCCTATCTTGGCAGCTGACGACTCGACAGAGCAGTGGATCGGCGGCTTCCACGCCGTGGAAAGCCGTCTGAAGGCCGCTGCTGTCAGCCTGATTGAAATGGACCGGGCCCGCCAGGATCGGCGGGCTCGGGCATTGCTGCAACTGGCAGAACGTTATCAGGTGCCAGTCCGGCGAGTGGCTGCCGCCACACTGGATACTCGCCATGACGGCTTGCGTCATCAGGGAGTCAGCGCCCGGCTCTGCGCGAGTCAGGCCCCGGCCCGCAGTTGGCAAGACTGCATTGCCGGCAAGGATCGCCCCCTTCTGCTGGTCCTGGACGAGATCGAGGATCCTCGCAATCTGGGCGCCTGTCTTCGGGCGGCAGATGGTGCCGGCGCCGATGCCGTCATCGTGCCCAAGCGACGCGCGGCCGGGCTCAACGATGTCGCGCGCAAGACCGCTGCGGGTGCCGCCGAAAGCCTTCCCTTTGTGGTCGTGCCCAATCTGGCGCGCTGCCTGGACGAGATGCAGCGGGCCGGGATATTCATTGTCGGCCTGGCCGATGCCGGGTCCCAGAGCCTGTACGCCCTGGATCTGGATCGCCCGCTGGCGCTCGTGCTCGGCAATGAGGGGAGGGGCCTGCGTCAGCTCACCCGGGAACACTGCGATGCTCTGGCCAGCCTGCCGATGGCGGGTTCGGTCTCCAGCCTGAACGTCTCGGTGGCGTCCGGTGTGGCCCTTTACGAGGCCGTGCGACAACGCCAGGCCGGGGCGGGGGCGCACGCAGGCAGCTGAGCGGCTGCGATGCGCTGCCAGCTGAGGTGGTGGCGGCTGGTCAGTCCGTCCCTGCCGGCCTGCGCGGCTTGCCAGTGCCGGCGCCATTGACTACAATCCGCGCCCCGCCGGGCGTCCTGTATGGCCGGCTTCCTTGTCCCACCGCAATCCGCCGGGGGACTGTGTGTCCGGTATCTCACGGTATCCGGGCAGAACAACCGCAAGGACAACAATGCGACATTACGAAATCGTGTTCCTGGTTCATCCGGACCAGAGCGAACAGGTGCCCGCCATGGTGGAACGCTATCGCGGCATCATCAACGCCGATGGTGGCCAGGTCCACCGCTTCGAGGACTGGGGGCGCCGCCAGCTGGCCTACCCGATCCAGAAGCTGCACAAGGCGCATTACGTGCTGCTGAACGTCGAGACCTCTCAGGAGGTGATCGAGGAACTGGTCCAGGGCTTCCGCTTCAATGACGCCGTGCTGCGGCACATGATCGTGCGCATGGATGAGCCGGTCACTGAGACCTCGCCGCTGGCCAAGGAAGAGGAAAGCAAGCCTGCTCCCGCTGCCAAGAGCGATGATGCGGACGAGTCCTCCGATGAGGACAGCACCGAAGACAACGCTGAAGAAGCGGCCGAAGCTTAAGGAGATCACCCATGTCACGCTATTTCCGCCGCCGCAAGTTCTGCAAGTTCAGCGCCGAAGGCATCGAGACCATCGATTACAAGGATCTGGCCCTGTTGAAGCAGTACATCGCTGAAAACGGCAAGATCGTGCCCAGCCGGATTACCGGCACCAAGGCGCGCTACCAGCGTCAGCTCGCCGTGGCCATTCGCCGTGCGCGCTACCTGGCTCTGCTGCCTTACACCGACCGCCATTCCTGAGGAGATCGCCGTGGAAGTCATTCTGTTGGAACGCATCCGCAATCTGGGCGATCTGGGCGAGAAGGTCCGCGTCAAGCCGGGCTTCGGTCGCAATTTCCTCATCCCGCAGGGCAAGGCCCTGCCGGCGAATGAAGAAAACATGGCCGTGTTCGAAACGCGCAAGGCCGAACTGATCAAGCAGGCTGAAGAGTCCGTTAACGCAGCCAAGATGCGCGCGCAGGCCTGTGAAGGGCTGGAACTGCATATTGCCGCACTGGCTTCGGAGGAGGGCAAGCTTTACGGCTCCATCCATGCCAGCCAGATTGCGGAAGCTGCCGCGCAAGCCGGGATCGAGCTGCAGGCCAGTGAGATCAGCACGGACGAAGTCATCCGTCAGGTGGGCGAGTTCGAGATCACCCTGAGCTTCCATGCCGACGTGGAGACTCGCGTCAAGTTGGTGGTCGAGGCTCAGAAAGCCGCCTGAGGCGGCGGCGGAATGAGCGCCCGGGGCATCGTCCCCATGGCTGCCGAATTTCGCTAAAGTAGTCCGGGCCGGCCGTGTCACACGGCCGGCCTTTTTTGTTGTCACGCTTGGGGATTCCGGGGCGTTTTTCGCGATGGATCAGGACTTCGAGGCTCAGACCAAAACGCCGCCGCACAGCCTGCTGGCAGAGCAGAGCGTGCTGGGCGGCCTGATGCTTGATGCAGAGCGCTGGGATGATCTGGCTGAACGGCTGGATCCGGAAGATTTCTACCGTCACGAACACCGGCTGATCTACGCCGCGCTGTGTCAGCTGGCACAGGGCTACAAGCCTCTGGATGCGGTGACGGTTTCGGAACACCTGGAGGCGCAGGGCAAGCTGGTCGAAGCCGGTGGCCTGCCTTATCTCGCAGAGCTGGTCCAGGACACTCCGGGGGCGGCCAATCTGATGGCCTGGGCGGATATCGTGCGCGACCACTCGATCCGTCGCCAGATGATCCGGGTGGGCGCGCGCATCATCGAGAAGGGCTATTCCAAAGACGGAAACGAGACCGTCGGCCTGCTGGACGAAGCGGAGCGGGAAGTCTTCGAGATCAGTGAGCGCAGTCGCCACAATGACAAGGTCGGGGTCAAGGTCGCCGATCTGGTCGACGACGCGGTGGAGGAATTCCAGCGACGCAGTTCCGGGCAGGACACCCGAGGACTGCCCACCGGTCTGACCAAGTTCGATCAGCAGACGACCGGCTTGCACCCTGGTGACCTGCTGGTGCTCGCCGCGCGTCCCGCCATGGGGAAGACCGCACTGGCCATGAACTGGGTCGAGCATGCGGCCATGATCCGCAAAGTGCCGGCCGCGGTCTTCAGTATGGAAATGCCGGCGATCCAGCTGGCTCAGCGTCTGATTTCCTCGCACGGGCGCATCAACCAGCAGTCCCTGCGCACCGGTCAACTGAGCAAGGAAGAGTGGGCGCGGATCAATTCGGCTGCGACGACGCTGAAGGATTCCGTCATCATCATCGATGACACGCCCGCACTGTCGCCAGTGGAACTGCGTGCGCGGGCCCGGCGGATGAAGCGGGAAAGCAACATCGGTCTGATTATGGTGGATTACCTGCAGTTGATGCAGGTGCCCGGCCACAAGGAGAACCGGACCAACGAAATCGCCGAGATTTCCAGAAATCTGAAGGCGCTGGCAAAGGAGCTGGAATTGCCGATCGTCGCGCTGTCGCAGCTCAACCGCAGTGTCGAACAGCGCGACAACAAGCGTCCGAGGATGTCAGATCTGCGTGAGTCAGGTGGCATCGAGCAGGACGCCGACGTGATCGTGTTCATCTACCGCGACGAATATTACAATCCCGATTCGGTCGATCAGGGCGTCGCCGAGGTGATCGTGGCCAAGCAGCGTAACGGCCCCACCGGAACCGTACGCACCGCATTCATCGGGCACTACACGAGATTCGACAATCTGGCGACGGAGTATCTGGAGCCTGAATTCGGCTGAGCGCCTGGGGCTGGCTGCTGCGAGCCAGCGAGAGGCCAGTGACAGGAGGGCGGCGGCGTGCGCCAATCTGATCGGGCAAGTCAGAACTGCGGCGTGATCGGCGGGAGCCGGTCATTCGGCCAGGGGGAGGCGCGCCCGGATCAGGACTCCGGTACGTAGAGTTCGAAGCGCATGGCGGTGCCGGCAATCTCAATCATGTCGCCGGCGTTCAGCTTCTGTGCCTGGGCCGAGATCATGGTGTCATTGACCTTGGGACGGTTTTCCCCGCCCTTCGGGCTGACATGCACGATGAAGAAGGCGTCCGCACGCCGGGTGATGGCGGCGACCTGTACGCCGGGCTTGCCCAGTGTGGTCAGGGCCTTTGTCAGTTTCAGTTCCTTGCCCTGGTTCGGCCCGCTGGCCACCACGACCTTGCCCATCTGGGGCGGCCGGGGCGGCGTGGCGACTTGTGCCGGCGAGGCCGCGGGGGGCGCGGATGGCTGAGCGCTCTGCTGTGCCGAACTGGTGGCGGCGATGATCTCGCTGGGCTTGAGGATCATCGTCTTTTCGAAATCCTCGTCGTAGTCGGTTTCTTCGCCTTCGTACTTGAGATTGTGCCGCCCGATCTGGATCAGGTCGCCGTTGGACAGAGGATGCTTGCCTACTCGGCGCCCATTGACGATGGTGCCGTTCGTGCTTTCCAGGTCTTCCAGGAAGGAGTCATTCATGATCGTGATGATCACGGCGTGATGGCCGCTGATCGCGCGGTCATCCTTCAGGACGATGTCATTGTCGGGATGGCGTCCGATCGTGACCCGCTCCTTGTCCAGCGGAATCTCACCGAGATTGCGTCCCTCGAAAGATATCGTCAACTGACTCATTGTTCCCCCTGCAAGCGCTTGCGAATCCGTTCCATCCAGCCGGGCTGATGCTCGAATGGCCGATCGACCCTCGCCAGGATTATCGAAATGTTGTCCTTGCCACCGCGATCGTTGGCCAGCTTGATGAGTGTCTCGCCAGCGTTCTGAAGATTATCAGCATTTTCCTTGAGCGTTAAGCGAATCACCTCGTCGCTGAGCATATCCGACAGACCGTCGGAACACAGCAGCAGGATGTCTCCGACTTCCAGGCGCTCTTCCAGCATGTCGATATCCACATCCGGCTCGATGCCCAGGGCCCGTGTGACGATATTGCTGTTGACGTTCTTGACCGCCTCCTCGCGGGAGTAAAGGCCGCGGGCGACCATCTCCTCAACCAGGGAGTGGTCCGTCGTGATCTGTTCCAGGCTGTCGTCGCGGTAGCGGTAGAGGCGCGAATCACCGACGTAGGCGATGGAGGCGTAGTTGTTGAAGAACAGCACGGCCACGGCCGTGGTACCCATGCCTTCGCACTGGGGCTGGTTCTGCGACATCTCGTGGATGCCCTGATGTGCCGTCTGCAGGGCGTCGCGCAACATCAGGGTCGCGTAGGTCAGGCCGGTGGCATCGTCGCGGATTTCGCCGCCGACCAGCGGCCACTGCCCGGTCATGATGTCCTTGACCGCGGCGACGCACATGCCGCTGGCAATCTCGCCCGCCTTGTAGCCGCCCATGCCGTCGGCCAGCACGACAAGGCCCATCTTGTCGTCTTCGTCGACCGCGTCCTCGTTGTTGCTGCGCACCTGACCCGGGTGCGTATGCAAAGAGGTGGTGATTCGCCCTTGCAGCGCCATGCTACTGCTTCAGCAGGATGCGCAGATGCCGCGCAAAGTCTGCCCCTCGCTTGTAACGCTTTTCGCGGTCCTTCTGCAGCGCGTTGTTCAGAATCTTGTCCACCCTCGGGTCTATGCCTTCAATAGTGCCACCAATCGGTGTGTGCTGCTCATTGGCGATCTTGAACATCAGGGTCGCCATGGACTCGCCCACGAAGGGCAGCTTGCCGGTGAGCATCTGATAAAGCGTCACGCCCAGAGAGAAAAGGTCCGTGCGGCCATCCACCTTGTGGCCGGCGAGCTGCTCCGGCGACATGTAGGAGGGCGTACCCAGCACCATGCCGGTCTTGGTCTTGCTGGAGTCGGTCAGACGGGCAATCCCGAAATCGGTGACCTTGACCTGCTTGGCCTCGGGCAGCCACATCAGATTGGCCGGTTTGATGTCGCGATGGATAACGTTGTGCTGGTGGGCGTAATCCAGCGCTTCGGCTGCATCGGCGATCAGTTTCAGCACCGTGCGCGGATCCAGCAACTGGCCTGTTTTGACGTGTTTGGTCAGGTCGTAACCCTTGATGAATTCCATCGCGATGTAGGCGAGATCATGCTCCTCCCCGGCATCGTAGATGGTGACGATGTTGGGGTGGGTCAGGCGACCGGCAGTCTCGGCCTCGCGGAAGAAGCGCTCCTTGACTTCTTCCAGTTCGTCGGCCTCGAATTCCTGCGACAACGCCATGGTCTTGATCGCCACGGTGCGGCCAATCTTCGGGTCCTGGCCCAGATAGACCACACCCATGGCGCCCTTGCCCAGTTCCTTCTGCACCTCGTAGCGGCCCAGCATCGGCTTTTCCAGGTCGTCCCCGGACATCATCAGGGTGCCCGCGCCGACGCTGCCGCCGAGCATCACGGTGTCGTTCAGTTTGGCGGCGCGGTCGCGGCGGGCCTTGGCATCCCGGAAGTCAGCCTGGATGTCCATGATGAATTCGTAGCAGGAGATCGCCTTGTTGAACTGGCGCTTGCGCTCGTAATCCATCGCCAGGTTGTAGACCGGCTCCAGAATGTTCTCGTCCCGCGGGCACTTGCGGAATTTCTCGAAGGCCATGTCCAGCTGCCCCTGCGACTGGAAGGCGATGCCGAGCATCCTGTTGCTCTCCGCGCTTTCCAGTTCTGAGGACGCTTTCAGCAGTTCGGTCACCTGCAAGGACTTGATGGTGACAAACAGGTGGCCGGTGATGATCATCAGCGCCGGCGTGACCAGCGGAATCCACAGAGACTGGCCGCTGAGCAGGATGATCTCGGCCAGCAGCAGGACCGCGACTCCGGCGAAGGAAATCAGGGCGGCGATGCCGGCGCTGAAGGCCGTGATGCCGAGGCTGATCCAGGCAGCGGCGGCCAGAAGGGCCAGGAAAGTGACGATGCCACCCCAGCCCGGGGCCACATAGAAGTCCTCGCTGAGGATGCTGGCCACGGTGTGTGCCGCGATTTCGGCCGGTGTGGTGGCGCTGCCGATGGGTGTGGGCAATCGGTCTCCGACACCGGTGGCGGTGGGGCCGATGATCACGATCTTGCCCTGGTACTTCTGCACCGGAATGTTGCCCACGAGCACGTCGAAAAAGGAGTCGATGTCGAAGGCCGGCAGCTGGCCGTCACCTTCGTAGTAATGGTTGTACATGCGCAGGTGGGGCGTCGTGGCGATACGCAGACCGCCCAATTCCACCGCGCCTTCCTCAAGACGGATGTCGTCCGGTTTGAGGTTCAGGTACTCGGCGGCCAGCGCCAGCGCCAGCGAAGGGTAGTACTCGTCGAAGTAGCGCACCACCAGTGCTTCGCTGCGCTGCACCCCGTCGCCGTCCAGCAAGGTCGTGAGGTGGCCCTGGCCAGCCGCGTGCTGGGCGATGGTGTCGATGGTGGGGAACACGCGTTGTGCCGGCAGCACATCCAGTTCGGCGGCATGGGCAATCTGGGATTTCTTCAGGGTTGGCGGCACCGGGTCCGGTCGACCACGCAGGTAGCCCGGATCCAGGCTGAAGGCCTGGATCACCTTGGGGTAGCGCTGGTAAGCCATGGCCAGCTGTCCATCGGCATCCAGGCGCGTGCGCGCGGCCAGCATCGATCGTTCCATCTGGGTGGCCTGACCGCCACCTGCCTTGTACAGACTCGAGCCGCGGAATTGCTCCAGCAGGGCTTCGATCTCCAGCAGGCCGGGGTCGGTCTGCGGCTCGGACAGGAAAAGGGTGTTGCCAACCACTTTGGCCCCACCCTCACGGAGCTTGTCGATCATGTTGGCCAGAAGGCTCCGGGACCAGGGCCAGCGGCCCAGGTTCTCGATGCTCTGGTCATCGATCGCGACGACGGCGACTTCGACTGCCGGGCTTTGGTCGTTCAGGCGGAGGCCGCTGTCGTAGACGACGCGTTCCAGGGATTCGAAGCTGCCCGCCATGAGGATGTAGGCCAGGAAGAGGAAAACCAGGCTGAACGCGGCGCCGGCAAACCAGCGCTGATTCCATGGCTTGGACTTCACAGACACAACCCCCGAGCTAGATCCCCATTTGCCATAGTATGGCCCATTTCAAAGCAGTGGCAATGGCCGTGAGCAAGTCAAAAAGACAATTCCGCTGCGCCGAATGCGGCGCCAGTCAGGCCCAGTGGGCGGGGCAGTGCGCGGGCTGCGGCGCCTGGAACAGTCTGCAGGCGGACGAGACGGTGGCCCCTGCTGCCCGCGGGGCGCGGGGAGCGCGTGGCTATGCCGGCGAAAACCGGGTCGCACTGCTGAGCGACGTGAGCCAGGCTGCGGAGCAGCGCATCGACAGCGGCTTCCTCGAACTGGACCGCGTTTTGGGTGGCGGAATCGTGGCCGGCTCGGTCATCCTGCTCGGCGGCGATCCCGGGATCGGCAAGTCGACGCTGCTTCTGCAGATGCTGATGCGGCTGCACAAGCAGCACAGCATGGTCTACGTGACCGGTGAGGAATCCCTGCAGCAGGTGCATATGCGGGCGCAGCGGCTGGGAGATGCTGAGGCCCGTCTGGGCGTGGTTGCCGAAACCGAGGTGGAGAGCATCCTGGCCCTGCTGAACGACTCTCCTCCCGCGCTGCTGGTGATCGACTCGATCCAGACGCTGTACAGCCGCGAGTTGAACTCCGCCCCCGGATCGGTTGCACAGTTGCGCGAGTGCGCAGCACTGCTGGTGCGCTTCGCCAAGCAACGCAATGTGGCGATATTTCTGGTGGGGCATGTGACCAAGGAGGGCGTGATTGCCGGGCCCCGGGTGCTGGAGCACATGGTCGACACGGTGCTGTATTTCGAGGCCGATCCGGGCGGTCGACTCCGCATGATTCGTGCAGCCAAGAATCGCTTCGGCGCAGTCAACGAACTGGGCTTTTTCGCCATGGCGGACAGCGGGCTGAAGGAAGTACGCAACCCATCAGCGCTGTTCCTGGCCCGGGACAGCGAACCGGTGTCCGGTAGCGTGGTGCTGGTCACCCGGGAAGGCAGCCGCTCGGTGCTCGTGGAAGTTCAGGCCCTGGTCGACCGGAGCGGCGCCTCGCCTCGAAGGGTGGCAGTGGGGCTGGAGACCAACCGCCTGGCCATGCTGCTGGCGGTCCTGCACCGGCATGCCGGGATCGGCCTGATGGATCAGGACGTCTTTCTCAATGTGGTCGGTGGCCTGCAGGTGCGGGAGACGGCGGCTGATCTTGCCGCGGTCCTGGCGGCCGTATCCAGCTTTCGTGATCGTGCGCTGCCGCAGGGCCTGGCCGTTTTTGGGGAAATCGGCCTGGCCGGGGAACTGCGGCCGGTTTCCGGAGGCGAGGAGCGGATTGCCGAGGCTGCCAAGCAGGGGTTTCGGAAGATCATCGTCCCGGCTGCCAATGCGCCCAAAAAGCGCACGCTAGGCGACTGCGAAGTCGTCGCAGCCCGTTCATTGTCCGCCGTAATGGACGCCGTGTTCTAGGCGCGGTCCGGGTGAGTCCTTCGGGGCGCCCTAGGGGTCTCAGCCGGGCCGTTTGCGACGTGACTTTGTCGTCGGCGGGGTCAGTCGCACCTGCTGGATCACGTTGGCCTTGGTCGAGAGAATTTCGACCATGTAGTCATGCAGGTGCAGGCGGGTGCCTGGCTCAGGGATGTCTTCCAGCTGTTCCAGGATCAGGCCATTGAGGGTGCGGGCCGAGGAGGAGGGCAAGCTCCAAGACATGGCCCGGTTGAGGCTGCGCACATTGGTCATCGCATTGACCGTGTAGCTGCCGTCGCCGTTGGGCCGAGCATGGCGCATGCGCGTGGAGGGGTCTGTGGTGAATTCACCCACGATCTCTTCCAGTATGTCCTCAAGGGTGACCAGGCCCTGTATGTCGCCGTACTCGTCGACCACGAAGCCGATCCGCCGACGCTGGTTCTGGAAGTTCAGCAGCTGCTGGTTCAGGGCCGTGCCCTCGGGGATGAAGTAGGGCTCGCGGGCCTGCTCCATCAGGCTGTCCTGATTCAGCTCCTGGCCGGCCAGCAGGCCCAGGATGCGGCGCAGATGAATGATGCCGCGAATCTCGTCGATGCTGCCGGCGTACAGGGGCAGGCGGGTATGGTGTGAGTCCTTGATCTGCTGCAGCACTTCGTCCCAGGGGCGCGAGATGTCGACACCGACGATCTCATTGCGCGGCACCATGATGTCTTCCACCGTGGCTTTTTCCAGGTCCAGAATGGACAACAGCATGTGCTGGTGCCGGCGCGGGATCATGGCCCCGGTTTCCGCGACCACGGTGCGCAGTTCTTCGGTGCTCAGACTGTGCTGTGCGGCGTCCTCGGGATCGACCCCGATCAGTCGCAACAGCAGCCGGGCGATGGTGGAGATGAGCCAGACCAGTGGATACAGGATCTTGAGCAGCGGCACGTAGACGATCGCCGACGGATAGGCCACGCGTTCGGGGTGCAGGGCGGCGAGCGTCTTTGGCGTGACCTCCGCAAAGATCAGGATGATGAGGGTCAGCAGGCCGGTGGCGATGGCAATGCCGGTTTCGCCGAACAAACGCAGGCCAATCACGGTTGCGATGGCCGAGGCCAGAATGTTGACGAAATTGTTGCCCAGCAGAATGATGCCGATCAGGCGGTCCTGCCGCTTCAGCAAGTGGGCCACGCGTCGGGCGGCCTTGTCCCCGCTGTTCGCCTGATGCTGCAGGCGATAGCGGTTGAGCGCCATCAGGGCGGTTTCCGAACCGGAGAAGAACGCGGACATCATGATGAGTCCGAGTAACAGGCCAAGTAACAGGCCTATAGGGAAATCGTCCAAGGTGGACTCACCGCTCCGGTCGCTTCAGGACCTATTAACTTAGGGGCAAATCCCGCACTGTCAAGCGAAGCCGGGGCATATGGGCCGGGCTGCAGGCGAATCCGCTGTTCACGGCCATGGGCTCCGGAGCCGTGTTCGGAAAAGCTTGTAAGGAGCGGCGTCCGCTGATGACGGGGGCACAATATCCTGAATCTCGTCGCGGATTGGCCCGGAATCCTGACAATCAGGACCAGCTACGCCCGAGTATCTGTTCCAGCACCAGCTTCGAGCCGAAATAGGCCAGCAGCAGACTGATGTAGGCGCTCAGGGTCCAGCGGATGGCGATGCGGCCCCGCCAGCCCCGCAGCATCCGGCCGGTGATCAGGGCGCCGAATAAGGCGCAGGCGATCAGTGACAGTGCGGCCTTGTGTGCCAGATGCTGCGAGAAGAAGTCGTCGACAAAAAGAAAGCCGCTGGCAATGCTCGCGCACAGCAGCACGAAGCCGATGCCGACCAGGCGGAAAACCAGATCTTCCATCACCTGTAGCGGGGGGCGCTGATGTTGATGGCGCCCCTGCTTGAGTTGCTTGTCGAGCAGCGCGTAGGCCAGGGTCTGCAGCGCCGCCAGGGTCAGGCTGGCATAGGCCAGCAATGACAGGAGAATGTGGGCCCGCAGCGCGGTGGACAGGGTTGAGCTGGTCGCGGCCCCGGGCGGCATCAACCATGCCAGCACAATGGCCAGGGCTGCGGCGGGCCACAGCCAGATGCCCAGGTGCCATAGCGGCCAGCGCAGGCCCAGCAGCAGGTGGACCACGCAGCACATCCACAGGAACAGGCTGAAGGCCTGTCCCACTCCCAGATGCCAGTGGGGGCCGGCATTGAGTTGCATGCCCAGAGCCAGGGCCTGCATCAGCACGGCCAGGGCGGTGGCCAGCACCAGGCCGGCTTCCCGGTCCGGGCCGCTTTGTGAGCGCAGTCGCCACGTGCACCACAGATAGGTGGCGACGGCGGCGGATTCCAGCAGCATGAGCATGGCGGGTATCTTCGCATGCCGCCCTGAGCCGCGCGAGCCGGGCGGCGCTGCGGTCGGCCCGGTCCGCGGGTTACAATTTGCGCCTTTGTGCACCGTCGAGACGCATGTTCGAAAACCTTTCCGAAAATCTCCAGGCCACTTTCAAGGAGCTGCGCGGCCAGGGTCGCCTGACCGAGGACAATATCTCGCAGGCGCTGCGCGATGTCCGGCGCGCCCTGCTGGAAGCTGATGTTGCGCTGGAAGTCGTGCGTGACTTCGTCGAGCGGGTCAAGGAGCGCGCGCTGGGTGAAAAGGTCCGCAACAGTCTGACCCCGGGCCAGGAATTCATCCGGGTGGTGCAGGAGGAACTGGTCACCGAACTGGGTGGCGAGAGTCGGGGACTGGAGCTGCGAGCCCAGCCGCCGGCGGTGATCCTGATGGCCGGATTGCAGGGATCCGGCAAGACCACCAGCACGGGCAAGCTGGCGCGCTTGCTGCTGCAGCAGAAAAAGAAGGTCATGGTGACGAGCTGTGACGTTTATCGGCCTGCAGCCATCGATCAGCTCAAGACCGTGGCAGAGGCGGTTTCGGCGGAGTTCTTCCCGTCCTCGCCGCTGCAGAGCCCGTCCCAGATCGCAGAGGGCGCGCTGGAGCGGGCAAAAAAGGAACTGTTCGACATTCTCATCGTGGATACGGCCGGGCGCCAGACCGTCGATGACAAGATGATGCAGGAGATCCAGGCGCTGCACGGTCAGCTCAGGCCTGCGGAAACCCTGTTCGTCATCGACAGCATGACGGGCCAGGACGCCGCACGCACGGCGGCCGCCTTTGGCGCCGCGCTGCCGCTGACCGGGGTGATTCTGACCAAGGTGGACGGCGATGCCCGCGGTGGTGCGGCCCTGTCGGTGCGCAAGATCACTGGCAAGCCCATCAAGTTCCTGGGTGTCGGTGAGAAGCTGGAGGCACTGGAGCCTTTCCACCCGGACCGTCTGGCCTCGCGCATCCTGGGCATGGGCGATGTGCTCAGCCTGATTGAGGAGGCCGAGCAGAAAGTCGATCGCGCCAAGGCCGAAAAGCTGGCGAAAAAGCTGAAGAAGGGCAAAGGCTTCGATCTGGAAGACTACCGGGACCAGCTTTCGCAGATGGTGAACATGGGCGGTCTGGGGGCGATGCTGGACAAGTTGCCCGGCATGAATCAGATTCCCGCGCAGATGCGCAATCAGGTCAATGACAAGGAACTGACCCGCAACATCGCCATCATCAATTCCATGACCCCGCAGGAGCGGCGGTTTCCGGATCTGATCAAGGCCTCACGCAAGAAGCGCATCGCGGCGGGCTCCGGCACGCAGGTGCCGGACATCAACCGTCTGCTCAAGCAGCACATGCAGATGCAGAAGATGATGAAGCGGATGCAGAAGGGGGGCATGGCCAAAATGATGCGTGGCATGCAGGGCATGATGCCGCCGGGCGGCATGCCGCGACGCTGAGGCTGCGACATCGCGCAGTGAATCTTGGACGCCGGCCTTTTCTTTTGCCCGCAAAGTCATTAGAATTCCGCGTCTTTTTCCGCACAGACTTGCGATTCAATTCATGGTCAAGATCAGACTTTCCCGCGGCGGCGCCAAGAAGAAGCCGTTCTATCACATCGTCGTGGCGGACATCCGCTCGCGGCGCGACGGCCGTGCTATTGAGCGGCTGGGCTTTTTCAACCCGGTGGCCAAGGGCCAGAGCGAGCGCCTGCGCCTGAACCTGGAGCGCGTGAAGTACTGGGAAGATCAGGGCGCGCTGATGACCGATCGCGTGGCTGCGCTGGTCAAGAACGAGCGCAAGGCTGCAGCCGCCGAGGCGCCCGCCGCCGAGTAAACCCCATGCCGCGAAAGACCGGCGACTCGGTCGTCCTGGGTCGGATTCGTGGTGTGTTCGGTGTCAAAGGCCAGGTCCGGGTGGAGTCATTCACCGATCCGGCCGAAAAGATCCTCGACTATGCCCGCTGGCGTGTATCCGCACGCGGCGGGCATCGTATTTTGTGCCCCCTGAGCGGACAGTGGCAGGGTCCCGGACTGGTGGTGCAACTGGGCACGGAGGATGGTGGGGTGATCGCGGACCGCGAGGCTGCAATGGCGCTGGTCGATGCCGAGATCAGCGTGCCGCGACACGAACTGCCGGATCTCCCCGAGGGAGAGGTCTATTGGGCCGATATGGTCGGTCTGACCGTCCGAGGGCTGGACAACGAGGCGCTGGGCACGGTCGCACGGGTCATCGATAATCCCGCACACCCCATCCTTGAACTGGCGGGCGAGCCGCCCCTGCTGATTCCTTTCGTGCGCGGGCCAATCGTGGAAGAGGTGGATCTCGACGCCGGGGTCATCAGGGTCAACTGGGCATCGGACTATGCGCTTTGACCTGATCACCCTTTTCCCCGATGTCATTGCCAGCTTCGCCGCGCTGGGCGTCACGGGCGAGGCGGTGAGAGCGGGTCGGGCGAGTCTGGCAGCCTGGAACCCGCGCGATTTCGACCCCAAGGCGAGACCGGACGACAAGCCTTATGGCGGCGGTGCCGGCATGGTCATGCAGGCTGAACCACTGGGCCGCGCCATCGAGGCGGCGCGCGTCGCTGGTGGCAAGCGCCCGGTGCTGCTGCTCAGCCCGCAGGGCGAGCGCTTCGACCAGGGTTGGGCCGAGCAACTGGCCGCAGGGGCAGGCGCCATCGTGGTCGCCGGGCGCTACGAGGGCATCGATCAGCGCCTGATCGACGCCGAAGTGGACGCGGAAATTTCCGTTGGCGACTTCATCCTCAGTGGCGGCGAACTGCCTGCGCTGATGCTGATTGACGCCGTCCTGCGCCTGCTGCCGGAGGTTCTGGGCGATGAAAACTCCGCCCGGGAGGAGTCTTTTGTTGACGGGACGCTCGAATATCCGCAATATACGCGCCCCGAGTGCTGGCGCGGCCGGAGGACTCCCTCTGTGCTGCTGTCCGGAAATCACAGCGAAATCCTCCACTTCCGGAGGGTGCAGGCCCTGGGCCGGACCTGGGAACGACGCCCCGATTTGCTCGACGATTGCGCGCTGGATGCGCAATCACAGGCGCAGTTGCGCGAATACATCAACGAATATCTTGCAGGATTGAAGAACAATGCAGCATCTGATTGACGCGGTGGAAGCCGAACAGATGAGCCGGGAAGTGCCCTCTTTCGCTCCGGGCGACACGGTGGTGGTGCAGGTCAAGGTCAAGGAAGGCGATCGTGAGCGTCTCCAGGCCTTTGAAGGCGTGGTCATAGGCAAGCGGAATCGCGGCCTGAACTCGGCCTTCACGGTGCGCAAGATTTCCCACGGTGAAGGCGTGGAGCGCAGCTTCCAGACCTACAGCCCCCTGGTCGACAGCATCACGGTCAAGCGCCGCGGCAAAGTGCGCCGGGCCAAGCTGTACTACCTGCGCGACCTGCGCGGCAAGGCTGCCCGCATCCGCGAAAAGCTCTGACACGCGGTCGCAGCCGCGACCCCCGAAAACGCCCGCCCTCGCGGGCGTTTTTGTTTTCCGGACCTTGAATCGGACCGGGCCCAGCCCCATCTGGGAAGGCTGCCAAGGAGGACATGATGGCCGAAACCCGCGAATTCCAAGCCGAGGTGAAGCAGCTGCTTCACCTGATGATCCATTCCCTGTACTCGAACAAGGAAATCTTCCTGCGCGAGCTGATCTCCAATGCCTCGGACGCGACCGACAAGCTGCGCTTCGAGGCGCTCAAGGATGACAGCCTCCTGGAAGGCGATGCCGAATACAAGGTCGAGATCGACGTCGACAAGGCGGCGCGCACGCTGGTGATCCGTGACAACGGCATCGGCATGACCGCCGAGGAAGTGATCGAAAACCTCGGCACCATCGCCAATTCCGGCACGCGCAAGTTCCTCGAAGCGCTCAGCGGCGACGAAAAGAAGGACTCGCAGATGATCGGCCAGTTCGGGGTCGGTTTCTATTCCTCTTTCATTGTCGCCGACAAGGTCAGCGTGCTGACCCGCAAGGCGGGCGCCGGCGAAGCCGTGCGCTGGGTGTCGAGCGGCGAGGGGAGCTACGAGATCGAATCGGCCGGTTCGGCGCCGCGGGGCACCGAGATCACCCTGCATCTGCGCGAGGGTGAGGACGAGTTTCTGGATTTGACCCGACTGCGTCACATCATCCACAAGTATTCCGAGCACCTCAGCCTGCCGGTGCGCCTGGCCAAGCCCGCCGGCGAGGATGGCAGCAGCCCGGGTTATGACATCGTCAATCAGGGCAAGGCGCTATGGGCACGGCCCAAGGGCGAAATCAAGGATGAGGAGTATCACGACCTCTACCGCCAGCTGTCCTATGACCCGGCCGAGCCCCTGGCCTGGGCGCATAACAAGGTGGAAGGCAACCTGGAGTACACCTCGCTGTTGTACATTCCGTCACAGCCGCCTTTCGATCTGTGGGATCGGGACAGCCGGCGCGGTCTGAAGCTCTACGTGCAGCGCGTGTTCATCATGGATGATGCGGAAAAGCTGCTGCCGGCCTATTTGCGTTTCGTGCGCGGCGTGATCGATTCCAACGACCTGCCGCTCAATGTGTCCCGCGAACTGTTGCAGTCGAACAAGGTGATCGATCGCATTCGCGCGGCATCGGTCAAACGCGTCCTGGATCTGCTCGCCGGGTTGGCGAAGAACGAACCGGAAAAATACGAGACCTTCTACAAGGCCTTTGGCCCGGTGATCAAGGAAGGTGTGGTCGAGGATGCCGACAATCGCGACAAGCTGCTGGAGCTGCTGCGCTTTCACTCCACCCGAAGCGGTGATGACGCGCGGGTGTCCCTGGCCGAGTACGTCGGGCGCATGGCGGACGGCCAGGAGGAGATCTACTATGTCACTGCAGAGAATCTGAAAACCGCCAAGGCCAGCCCCCACCTGGAGGCATTCGCCAGCCGGGACATCGAGGTCCTGCTGCTGACCGACCGGGTCGATGAGTGGATGATCAACGCGCTTCCGGAGTTCGACGGTCACAAACTGAAGTCGGTGGTGCGCGGCGATATCGATCTGTCAGATCTGGTCAAGGATCCCAAGGCCGAAGGCGAGAAAGCGCGGGTCGAGGCGCTGTTCAAGGCGCTGACGGAGAAGCTGGAGACAGTGCTCGAGGAGAAGGTCGCCTCGGTGCGGGTCAGCCAGCGCCTGACCGAATCCCCGTCATGCCTCGTGGTGGCTGAACAGGCCATGTCGCGCCACCTGGAACAGCTGCTGCGTCAGGCGGGCGAGAACATTCCGTCCAGCAAGCCGATTCTGGAGATCAATCCGCAGCACCCTCTGCTGGAGCGCATGCGGGACACTGCGGATGGTGCGGAGTTTGATGATCTGGCTCACCTGCTCTACGAACAGGCCGTGCTGGCGGAGGGCAGTCAGCTGGACGATCCGGCCAGTTTCGTGAAGCGATTGAACCGCCTGATCTTCGCCGGGCAGGCGGCGGCACAGTAGCGGTTCAGGAGCGGTTCAGGAGCGGTCAGGGCCTTCCGGTGGTCCGACGCCTGACTGACCGATGCCACGCAGGGCGGTCTTCAGCGCCCAGGGGCGAAGACGCATGAAATGAAGGATGCCAGGCAAGCCTGGCATCCTTTCCCGCGCCATGCCTCGGAGAATCGGGTTTCAGCCCGCGAGGCCGAGCAGATCGTCCAGTCCCGCCAGGCCGCCGCTGCCCGCCAGCTGGCCGAGCAGGGCGTCCAGGGGCAAACCGCTGCCGCCCAGCAGGCCTGTCAGCTGTTCCAGCGGCGCGGCGCTGATGTCGCCGCCGATCAAGCCGGTGAGATCGCTCAGGGGATGGCCGCTTGCGCCCGCCGCAAGCAAGGCCAGCAGCGCGTCAAGCGGTGTGCCCGTGCCGTTGCCCGCGAGATCGCTCAGCAAACCGTCCAGCGGATTTCCTGCCGCCAGGCCGGACGGATTCAGCAATTCCGCCAGCAGGCCTTCCACCGGGTCCAGGACGGGTTCCAGGGCGCCGTTGAGCAGTTCATCGAACAAAGGCGTGATCAACAGACCCAGACCATCGCCCAGGGCCGCAGTGGCCTCGTCAATGCCCGCCTGTATCTGGCCGGAAAAATCCTGACCGGTGGCCTCGTCGATCTCCGACACCGGCAGGACCCCGAGCAGCACGTTGGCCAGAAGGTTGTTCAGCAGCGATTCGACGCCAGCCTGCGTGCCCATCGCGTCGTAGGCGCCTACCGCCGGCAGGGTGAGCGCCAAATCGGCCACGGTGGTTTCCAGGGCGCCAAGAAGCCCGCCAAGCACCGGCGCGTCCTTGACCTCCGGCGGCAGCATCCCGAAAGCGCCAGCAAGTTCTGCGAGCGCCGGCGCCAGTGCGTCGACCAGCGGCCCCAGGTTCTCGTCGTCATCCGATCCCTGGCCTCGCAACGCCGCAAGAACATTTTCCAGACTGGCGCCCACGGGTTCCAGGGGTGTGCCTGCCAGCGGATTGCCGGCGACCGGCAATCTCGGCCCGCCACAATCGTC
>JBFKIN010000019.1:0-18047 GCA_041632255.1 Oceanococcus sp.
CAATAGGCCATGATTCCTCCGTGATCCAGGCTGATGCGCGGAATGCCGAGGGCCCGGGCCAGCTGGGGTGACCAGGTTTCCGAATCCGAAATCACGAGCTCGGGTTCGAAGCGGTCCCAGCTGGCGGACAGCCGGCGCGCATGCGGGCCGGCAAACAACAGATCCAGGCCGGGTCGCGGGTTGCGTTTGATGGTCAGGGCGGCATCGATGCTGCCGCTGGCTCCGTCGTGATAGCGGATGCTGGGGATCAGCTCACAATCGTAGCGACCCTTCATCACGCGGCAGGCATCCGGTCCGGCGTAGACAGGCACCGTATGTTTCGAGCCCAGCCGGTCGATCATTGCGCTGCTGCGCATGGCGTGCCCACGGCCATGGCCCATGGCGCCGTAGGCAAGCCTCATCCTGCTCTCCGGCATGGCGGTAGAACGCAGACTCAGGACGCCCTGTGGGATTCCGATGGCGGCCTGGCGACAGTTCGATGACGGACCCAGGCGGACGCAGCGGATGGGCGCCCTGTTTGCATTGACAATTTTGTGCCGCTTACCTACTGTCCAACCTACGGGGTTCTGCGGTTACGGCGCTGTCTGCCGGGCCGAATCAATCACAGAGAAGGCAATGAAAGCAAAGATTCATGCGTTGCTGCTGGCTGCGGGCTGTGCGGTGGTTCCGCAGGCGCAGGCTGGCTGGTTCGACTGGCTCGGGGAGATGGACACCAGCGGCTTGTATGCCGGTGGGGCAATGCACGTGACCAAGGCGACCGGCCAGCTGAACCGGCGCCTGGGCGGTGAAAACGACTTCGGGCAAGGGCAGAGCCTGCGCATCGAGGAACCCGGCTTCATCACCACGGCGATCCTGCGGGGTGGCTTCCAGCTTTTCGACTTTCTGTCGATCGAGGCGCATTACGGTTTCCCGCTGGATTCCGACCGCATCGACAATGACAGCAATTCGCAGCAGTTCAAGCTGAAAACCCTGCAAGGCATCTACCTCAAGCCCCAGCTCAACATCGGCGACGCCTTCGCCCTGTTTGCCCGGGTCGGCTACACGAAGTTCGATTTCGACATCAACTGTTACTCCACGAGTAGCCAGTTCCCGGAACCCACCGCCTGCGGCCAGGACGAGAACGGCGATGCCGTGCGCAATCGCGGTTTTTCCGATAGCGGTCTGGGCTGGAGCGGCGGGTTGCAGCTGCGCCTGGCCTCCTCAACCCGGCTGGCCTTCGAATATTCCCAGCATTATGACGAAGACGACGTCCGCGTCTTCGGTATCGGCGTGGGGGTGACCTACCGGTTCGGTGGTGAAGGCGGTGACGACTACTACGACGACGAAGACGACGACGATTACTACTGAGTCGCCCGTTATGGCGCCTTCGGGCGGGACGGCGTAACCGCCGACGCCTCGTCGGCCGAGGCCGACTCTCGGCTTCCGTCGTGCTTCTGCATGTCCCAGAGTCGGGCATACAGTCCGCCCAGGGCCAGCAGTTCCGGATGGCTGCCGCTTTCCGCCACCTGACCGGCATCCAGCACGATGATCCGGTCCGCGTCGATCACGGTGGACAGGCGGTGGGCGATGACCAGGGTCGTGCGTTGCTCGGCGACTTCGCGCAGAGCCTGCAGAATCGCCCTTTCCGAAACGGAATCCAGAGACGAGGTCGCCTCGTCGAAAATCAGGATGCCCGGATCCTTGAGTATGGTTCGCGCGATCGCGATGCGCTGCTTCTCGCCGCCGGAGAGTTTCAGGCCGCGCTCGCCCACCACCGTGTCGAGCCCGTCGGGCAGCTGTGCCAGGAACTCCTCCAGGTGGGCGAGGCGGGCAGCACGCCGGACATCCGCCTCGCTGGCCCCGGGTCGTCCGTAGGCGATGTTGTAGCCGATGCTGTCATTGAACAGCACGGTGTCCTGAGGCACCACACCGATATTCGCACGCAGGCTGTCCTGGCTGTAACGGGTCAGGGGCAGGCCATCAATCTCGACTGCCCCGGCCTGCGGGTCATAGAAACGGAACAGCAGGCGTGCCAGGGTTGACTTGCCGGCACCACTGCTGCCGACCACCGCCACCTTGTGTCCGCGCGGAATCTCGAAATCGACGCCGCGAAGGATGGGCCGATCGGCCCTGTAGGCGAATTCCAGCTGCCGGAAACGGACCGTGGCCGGCCCTGGCGGCACTGCGACGGCATCCGGTGCATCCGTGACGCGTGCCGGCACATCCAGCAGGGCGAACATGCGGGACATGTTGGCGAGGGACTGTTTGATTTCCCGATAGACGAAACCCAGGAAATTCAGCGGCACGAACAGCTGAATCATGTAGGCATTGATCATCACCAGATCACCAATGCTCATGCCGCCGCGTGCCACCGCTCCCGCCGCCATGAGCATCATCGCGGTGACGGCAACCGCGATGATCAGGGCCTGGCCGCCATTGAGCGCAGCCAGAGACAGGCGGCTGCCGACCATCGCCTCTTCCCATCGGCGCAGGTTGCGGTCGTATTCCGTGGCCTCAAAGGCCTCGTTGCCGAAGTACTTGACCGTTTCGTAATTCAGCAGGGAGTCGATCGCACGGGTATTCGCGCGTGAGTCCAGCGTGTTCTGCCGGCGAACGTGGCCGGTGCGCCATTCCGTGATCCAGATCGACCAGGCGATGTAGACGCTGACCGCCAGCAGGATCACCAGGCCGTAGCTCCAGCCGAAAGCTGTCAGCAGGATCGCCGTCACCAGACCGATCTCGAGCAGCGTCGGCACGATGTTGAACAGCATGAAGCGCAGAATGAAACGGACCCCGCCGACCCCGCGTTCGATGTCGCGTGACAGTCCGCCGGTGCGGCGCGACAGATGGAAGTCCAGGTCCAGGCGGTGCAGGTGGTTGAATACGCCCAGGGAGACCAGGCGCATGGCGTTCTCTGTCACCCGGCCGAAAACCAGATCGCGCAGTTCGCCAAAGCCGACGGTGGCAAAGCGCAGGCTGCCGTAGGCCAGCAGGAGGCCGACCGGGACCACCACGGCGGCGGCACCCTCGACGTCCATGCCGTCGACGATCAGCTTGAGCAGATAGGGCAGCAGGACATTGGCGAGCTTGGCGGCGACGAGCAGCGCCATGGCCAGCGCAATGCGTTGCGGGTACTGGCGCAAATAGGGCCACAGGCGCCAGATGACCCGCCACTCGCCACGGCCACTGGCGGCGTCAGGATCGTGGGACAGATGGCGCATGCGGACTCGCAGGAAGGGGAAAACGGCATTGTGCCTGAGGCCACCGGCACCCGGTGACTGATGCGGCCTCCGGTGTGGAGGGCGCGATGATCAGGGGCTCAGGCCTGTTTGGCGCCCTGTCGCATGGTCAGGATCGCGCGCAGCACCTCGCGCCGGCCGATCTGGCCGATCAGTCGGTTGTCCTCGACGACGGGATAGCACTTGTAGGGTGCATTGACGAAGCGGCTGGCGACCTCGACGATGCTGTCGTCGCCATCCACGGTGATCACCTCGCGGGTCATCACGTCGCCGACCTTGCCGCCGAAGTCCTGGCCGTAACTGGCATTCAGGGCCAGTTTCATGCAGTCCAGCTCACTGAGCATGCCGACGATGTTGCCGAGTTCGTCCAGCACCGGCGCACCGGACAGTTCCTGTTCCTGCAGCTGATAGACGGCGTCCAGCAAGGGTTGTTCAGGCCGGAAGCTCAGACAGGCGGCGGACATGTAGTCCCGGGCATTGAGTTTGTGCAACACGACAGGCCTCCTGTATTGCCGCGTCAGTCCTGGGTGACGGACGACTGTTCGCACTGCCGGGGCTTGCCGGCGGCCGCACAGGCGCAGTCATAACCGTCCTGGCTGGCAACGCCGCCACAGCTGCCCTTGATCGGCTTGTTGCGCATGGCGCCGACCGCCATGCCGGCGACGGCCAGGAGCATGACGAAGAAGCTGACGAGGATCATGTTGAGCATGCTGAGGCTCCAGGTGAGCGGTGAGTGCTAACGCTTTTGAAAGACGGCTGCAGGAATTGTTCCGCCGGGACCGGGATTCCTGTCCACGCAGAACATTCGACCCGGTACCACGGGTGGCTGGTCGCCTGCGCCCATCGGCACGGTCGGCGCCAGCCAGCCGCGTTCACCCGCCGAAGTCGTCGAGCATGATGTTTTCGTCCTCGACGCCGAGGTCCTGCAGCATCTTGATCACGGCGGCGTTCATCATGGGCGGGCCGCACATGTAGAACTCGCAATCTTCCGGTGCCGGGTGGTCCTTGAGGTAGTTCTCGTAGAGCACCTCGTGAATGAAGCCGGTGTAACCGTCCCAGTTGTCTTCTGGCAAAGGGTCGGACAGCGCCACATGCCAATCGAAGTTGTCATTTTCCTTCGCGAGCATGTCGAAATCCTCGACATAGAACATCTCGCGGCGCGAGCGGGCGCCGTACCAGAAGCTCATCTTGCGGTCGGTCTTGATCCGGCGCAGCTGGTCGAAGATGTGCGAGCGCATCGGCGCCATGCCGGCGCCACCGCCGACAAAGACCATCTCGGCCTCGGTTTCCTTGGCGAAGAACTCACCGAAGGGGCCGGAAATCGTGACCTTGTCGCCGGGCTTGAGGTCGAAGATGTAGCTGGACATGATGCCCGGCGGATAGTCCTGCATGTGTCCCGGCGGCGGCGTCGCGATGCGCACGTTGAGCATGATGATGCCCTCTTCCTCCGGGTAGTTCGCCATGGAGTAGGCGCGCAGGGCGCCTTCCTTGGGCTGCGACTTGAGGTCCCACAGCTTGAACTTGTCCCAGTCGTCGCGGAAGCGCTCCTCGACTTCGAAATCCTTGAAATCGATGGCCTTGGGCGGGCATTCGATCTGGATGTAGCCGCCAGCGCGGAAGTCCACATGCTCGCCCTCGGGCAGTTCGAGCACGAGTTCCTTGATGAAGGTGGCGACATTGTGATTGGAGCGCACGGTGCACTCCCACTTCTTGACCCCGAAGACTTCCTCCGGGACCTCGATCTTCATGTCCTGCTTGACCGCAACCTGACAGGACAGGCGGTCGCCCTCGCGCGCCTCGCGCTTGGTGATCAGCGAGGTTTCGGTCGGCAGGATGGAGCCGCCGCCTTCATGCACCTTCACGCGGCACTGGGCGCAGGTGCCGCCGCCGCCGCAGGCGGAGGGAACGAACAGGCCGGCGTCGGCCAGGGTGCCGAGCAGCTTGCCGCCGACCGGCACGTCGATGGTGCGCTCTCCATTGACCACGATGGAGACGTGGCCCGAGGACACCAGTCGGGAGCGGGCGGCCAGGATGATCCCGACCAGAGCCAGCACGATGGCGGTGAACAGGGTGACGCCCAGGATGATTTCGGTCATGAGTTGGTCGCTCCCTTACAGCTGGACGCCGGAGAAGGCCATGAAGCCCAGCGCCATCAGGCCGACGGAGATGAAAGTGATGCCCAGGCCCTGCAGGCCGTCCGGCACATCGGAATACTTGAGCTTTTCCCGAATGCCGGCCAGCGCGGCGATGGCGAGCGCCCAGCCCGCGCCGGAACCCAGTCCGTAGGTGACCGATTCGGCGAAGTTGTAATCACGTTCCACCATGAACAGGGAGCCGCCCAGGATCGCGCAGTTCACCGTGATCAGCGGCAGGAAGATGCCCAGGGCGTTGTAGAGCGCCGGGAAGTACTTGTCCAGGGTCATTTCCAGAATCTGCACCATGGCGGCGATGATGCCGATATAGGAGATCAGGCCGAGGAAGGACAGGTCCACATTGGGCAGCCCGGCCCAGGCCAGGGCGCCGTCCTTGAGCAGATAGGTGTAGACCAGGTTGTTGGCCGGCACCGTGATCGCCTGGACCACGACCACGGCAATGCCCAGCCCCACCGCGGTGGAAATCTTCTTCGACACGGCCAGGAAGGTGCACATGCCGAGGAAGAAGGCCAGCGCCATGTTCTCGACGAACACGGCCTTGAGGAAGAGGTTGATATAGGCTTCCATCACGCGGCCTCGGTGCGGTGGACGGCATGAATCTGGTAGTCAGGCTTCTCCACCTGGGCCGGTTTCCAGACCCGGATGGCCCAGATCATCAGGCCGATGATGAAGAAGGCCGACGGCGGCAGCAGCATCATGCCGTTGGGCGTGTACCAGCCGCCTTCGGTCACCAGCGGCAGGATTTCCACCCCGAACAGGGTGCCCGCGCCAAACAGCTCGCGGAAGAAGCCCACGATCAGCAGGATCACACTGTAGCCCAGGCCATTGCCAAAGCCATCCAGGGCGCTGGGCAGCGGCGGGTTCTTCATTGCAAAGGCTTCGGCCCGGCCCATCACGATGCAGTTGGTGATGATCAGGCCGACGAAGACCGACAGCTGCTTGGAAATGCCGTAGGCATAGGCCTTGAGCACCTGGTCCACCAGGATCACCAGCGAGGCGATGATGGTCATCTGCACGATGATTCGGATGTTGCTGGGGATATGGTTGCGGATCAGGCTGATGAAGAAGTTCGAGGCGGTGGTCACCGCGGTGAGCGCCAGACACATGATCACGGCCGTGTTCATGTTCGAGGTGACGGCCAGGGCCGAGCAGATGCCCAGCACCTGCAGCGCGATGGGATTGTTGTCCCAGACCGGCTCGGCGACGATTTTCTTGGCGTCTTCCATCAGGATTGTCCTTGCTTCAGATTGCGCAGGAAGGGTGCGAACCCGTTTTCGCCCATCCAGAATTGCAGCAGGTACGTCACGCCATTGCTGGTGAGCGTGGCGCCTGCCAGGGCATCCACCTTGTGCTGGGCATGGGGTGTTTCGGCGTCCACGCCACCCTTGACCAGGCGGATCGCCGGGTCGAACTCGATGTCCGCGCCGCTGGGCTTCCAGGACGCGCTGGACTGCGCCGCGTCAGGCCCTTCGGTGGGGTAGACCTTCTTGCCGGGCCATTGGGCCTTCCAGCTGGGGTTGTCGACTTCGCCGCCCAGGCCCGGTGTTTCCGCGTGCTCGTAGAAGGACAGGCCAATGATGGTGTTGCCGTCGCCCTTGAGCGCCAGAAAACCGTGCAGGGTGGACCACAGACCGTAACCGCGGACCGGCAGGATCAGCTTTTCGATCTGGCCCGATGCGTCGCGGGTGAGGTAGATCGTCGCGTAACGCTCACGCATCTTGATGCTGGCGATATCCTTCTCCGGGCTCAGGGCTTTGGCCTGTGCCGGATCCTTGGAGGCCTTGCGCTGGTCATAGCTGGTCGCATCGATGTGGTCGGCGAATTCGCCGGTTTCCAGATCAACCACCCGGGCCTCGACTTCGGCGAAGGCTTCGGACACGCTGCGTCCGGCCAGATCGATGCCCGCCACCTGGACGATGTTCTTCTGCTTGTCAGCCAGCTTGTTGGCGGTTTGCAGCGGTCGCAACTGGACCGCGGCAACCGAGACGAAGATCGAGCAGACCAGGCACAGCGCCACGGCCACGATGATCGTCTTGGCCATGCTGTCATTGGGCATGTTCTTGAGTCCCATGGCGTGCTCCTCAGGCGGCTTCAGCCGCGGCGGTGCGCAGCTTGCGGCGTTTGACGTTGGCGCGGACCACACCGTAGTCGATCAGCGGAGAGAAGATGTTGGCGAACAGGATGGCCAGCATCATGCCTTCCGGGAAAGCCGGGTTGACCACCCGGATCAGCACCACCATGAAACCGACCAGCAGGCCGAAGATCAGGCGTCCGGTGTTCGTCATGGCGGCAGAAACGGGGTCGGTCGCCATGAAGATCATGCCGAAGGCGAAGCCGCCCAGGGTCAGATGCCAGTACCAGGGCATGCCGTACATCGGGTTGGAATCGCTGCCGATGGCATTGAACAGCAGGGTGGTCAGGAACATGCCGGCGAAGACCCCGGCCATAATGCGCCAGGAGGCCACCCTGGTCAGCAGCAGGAACGTGGCGCCAAGCAGGCAGGCGAGGGTTGAGGTTTCACCCAGCGAACCGGGGATGGTGCCGAAGAAAGTCTGCATCCAGGTGATGCCGGCCGCTTCGATGCCCGCAACGCCTTCCAGGGCCGCGATGCCCAGCGGGGTGGCGCCGGTGAAGCCGTCGGCGGCGGTCCAGACCGCGTCGCCCGACATGGCCGCAGGGTAGGCAAAGAACAGGAAGGCGCGGCCGGTCAGCGCCGGATTGAGGAAGTTCTTGCCCGTGCCGCCAAAAACTTCCTTGCCGATCACGACACCGAAGCTGATGCCCAGCGCCGCCATCCACAGCGGAGCGGTCGGCGGCATGGTCAACGCGAACAGGATGGAGGTGACGAAGAAGCCTTCGTTGACCTCGTGGTTGCGGATCGCGGCAAAAAGCACTTCCCAGAAGCCGCCGACCACAAACGTGACGAGGTAGACCGGCAGGAAGAACCAGAAGCCGAACCAGAAGTTGTCCCAGAGGCTGCCCGGATCATGACCGGCGCCGAACAGTTCGATCAGGTGCCCGCGCCAGCCGGGTGCCTGTTCCACGCCCAGGGATTGCAGTGCCAGGTTGGCCTGCAGGCCCGTGTTGTAGCAGGCCATGAGGACGCAGGGCATCACGGCCAGCCAGACGTAGATCATCACCCGTTTCAGATCGATGCCATCGCGCACATGGGGTGCGCCCTTGGTCACGTCCGGCGGGGAGTAGAAGAAAGTGTCCACCGCCTCGTAGACGGCGTAGAACTTCTCGAACCGGCCGCCCTTGGCAAACAGCGGGTGCAGGCGGTCCAGGTAATTGCGCAGGGGAGATGCCATCAGCCTTCTCGCTCAATCTGTTCCAGATTAGCCCGCAGATAAGGGCCGAAGTTGTACTTGCCGACACAGACGAAGGAGCATAGGGCGAGGTCTTCCTCGTCCAGCTCGAGACAGCCCAGTTCCTGGGCGCTGTCCGTGTCCTTGACCACCAGAGCCCGCAGAAGCTGGGTGGGCAGAATGTCCAGCGGCATGACTTCCTCGTAATTGCCGATGGGCACCATGGCGCGCGGGCTGCCGTTCTGGCTGGTGGAAAAATCGAAGGTCTTGGTCGCCCGCTGCAATGCGGAGACGAAGACATTGATGGCCGAGAACTTGTTCGGGCCCGGCTGAATCCAGCCGAACAGTTCGCGCTCGCCGCCTTCGGCCAGCACGGACAGCTGCAGGTGGTAGCGGCCCAGGAAGCTGGCCCAGCCGGCGGCGCGGCGACCCGACCAGACCGAGCCGGCGATCACCCTGCAGTCCGAGCATTCGCGCAGCTGGTCAGCGATGATCTCGCCGGTGGCAGCGCCGAGGCGGGTGCGGATCAGGCGTGGCTCCATGATCTTGGGGCCGCCCAGCGCGATGACCCGTTCGGTCGGCAGCTGGCCGGTGGCGAACAGGCGCCCGATGGCGATGACATCCTGATAATTGATGTGCCAGACCATGCGCTGGGCGCTGGCCGGGAACAGGAAATGAATATGGGTGCCGACCAGACCCGCGGGGTGCGGTCCGGAGAACTCGGCCACCGTGAGATTGGGCAGTTGCGGGGCGGTGATCGAGGCGCCCTGCGCCTGACACAGGTACAGCCGTGGGCTCAAGGTACTCAGCAGGCGCAGGCCACGCTGGAAGTTTTCGCTGTCCTCGGCGATCACCACGGCGGGGTCGGCCGCCAGCGGGTTGCTGTCCATTGCCGTGACGAACAGCGCTGCCGCCTGGCTGTCGGGCTGGGGAATCTTGCTGTAGGGCCGGGTGCGGAAGCTGGTCCAGAGGCCTGAGCGCAGGAGATTCTGGCGGACGATATCGGCGTCCAGGCTCTCCAGTTCAGCGTCATCGAAGCTGTCGAATTGCTCGGCCTCGTCACCTTCGAGCCGGATGACCACCGACTGCAGCGCCCGCTTGTGACCCCGGTTGATCGCTTCGATCTCGCCAGCGCCGGGCGCGGTGAAAATCACGCCGGGATTCTTCTTGTCCTCGAACAGCGGCTGGCCCAGCTTGACCTTGTCGCCTTCGCTGACCAGCATGGTCGGTTTCATGCCGACGTAGTCCTGCCCGATCAGAGCGACGCGACTGACGCTGGGACCCTGATCTATGCTCTGGCGCGGCGCGCCGTTGATTGGCAGCGTCAGCCCTTTCCTGATACGAATGTGCATGGCGCGGATCGACCGTTAGTGATTGAAGGGTCTGCCTTTTCCCCGGCAGAGCGCCCAGCGTCCTTGGCTGCCAAGCGCATTTCCGACCGGCAATCTTAGTCGATACAGGGGCTTGCGCGCCAGCCATTCGCGGGCAGGCCGCCGCCACGCCATTGTGGGAGACCATGCGGGTTTCCCCGCGGCGCTGGCCATGCGCCCCTGCTGTCGCCCAAAACAAAAAAGGCGGAGGTGCAAGCACCTCCGCCTAATGCCGTCCGGGTGTCTTGGTACACCCGGCTGTGGCGCGGGATCAGATCAGGAGTTGGTGAACTCCGGATAGGCTTCCAGGCCGCATTCGGCGATGTCGACGCCTTCGTACTCTTCCTCTTCGCTGACACGGATACCCATGACGGCCTTGAGGATGCTCCAGACCACGAGGCTGGTGACGAAGACCCAGACAAAGATGGTGGCGGCGCCAATCAGCTGACCGCTGAAGGTGGAGCCACTGTTGGTCAGCGGAACGACCAGCAGGCCGAGCAGGCCGCAGGTGCCGTGGACCGAGATGGCACCAACCGGGTCATCGATCTTCAGCTTGTCCAGCAGCAGGATGGAGAAGACCACCAGAATGCCGCCGGCCACGCCGAACAGGGTCGCGGTCAGCGCGGTCGGCGTGCTCGGTTCGGCCGTGATCACCACCAGACCGGCCAGGGCACCGTTCAGCGCCATGGTCAGGTCGGCCTTGCCGAACAGCAGGCGGGCGGTCGCCAGCGCGGCGACCAGGCCGCCGGCAGCCGCGGTATTGGTGTTCAGGAACACCATGGCCACCGAAGCCGAGTTGGAGATGTCGCCCAACTTGAGCACCGAGCCGCCGTTGAAGCCGAACCAGCCCATCCACAGGATGAAGGTGCCCAGGGTCGCGAGCGGGAGGTTGGCGCCCGGGATCGGGTGCACCTTGCCGTCTGCGCCGTATTTGCCCTTGCGCGGACCAAGCAGCAGCACGCCAGCCAGGGCCGCGGCCGCACCGGCCATGTGCACGATGCCGGAACCGGCGAAGTCGGAGAAGCCCAGGTCGCCCAGGGTGTACATGCCGAACACGGCATTACCGCCCCAGGTCCACGCGCCTTCCATCGGGTAGATGAAACCGGTCATGACCACGGCGAAGAGCAGGAAGCTCCACAGCTTCATGCGCTCTGCCACGGCGCCGGAGACGATGGACATTGCGGTGGCGACGAAGACAACCTGGAAGAAGAAGTCCGAGGCACCCGCGTAGATCGAGCCTCCGCGGAAGCCGTCTTCGCGCTCGGCGAATTCGCCCAGCACCGCATCAGCGTCCACATCCGCAATGCCGGAGAGGAAGATTTCGCCGCCGTACATGATCGCGTAGCCGCAGATCAGATACATGATGCAGGAGACCGAGAACAGTGCGACGTTCTTGGTCAGAATCTCGGTGGTGTTCTTGGCCCGTACCAGGCCGGCCTCCAGCATCGAAAAGCCGGCGGCCATCCACATCACCAGGGCGCCACACACCAGAAAGTAAAAGGTGTCGATGGCGTACTGCAGTTCGTAGATATGATTTTCCATGTGTTACTAACTCCCGTTGAGCCGGACGCTTAAAGCGCGTCGCTACCGGTTTCGCCGGTTCGGATACGAATGGCCTGCTCCAGGGTGGTGACGAAGATCTTGCCGTCGCCGATCTTGCCGGTCTTGGCGGCCTTGTTGATGGCGTCGATGGCGCCATCCAGCTGCGCGTCGTCCACGCCTACTTCGATCTTCACCTTGGGCAGGAAGTCGACGACGTACTCGGCCCCCCGATACAGCTCCGTATGTCCCTTCTGCCGGCCGAAACCTTTGACTTCGGTGACCGTGATGCCCTTCACCCCAACTTCGGAAAGGGCTTCGCGCACCTCGTCGAGCTTGAAGGGCTTGATGACAGCGGTAATCAACTTCATCTTGTTGCTCCTTGTGACCAAATCGGTGGGCGAATCGCCCGTACCTGCGGACCCTCCCAAGCACACAGCGTGCCAATTGGGTGCGGCGTAACGGCGACGGTAGTATTCGGTACCCGGCAACCGCTGCCGCGGCCTATCTGCACCGAATTGGTGCATGAACAGAAAAGGTGCAACGATGTCACGACCCAATCCAGTGCAAGAGCTCGCGGAGCGGCTGTCCCAGGTGCTGCCGCCCGGCCTGGCCGCGGCCCGCGATGAACTGAAGGACAATTTCCGCGCTGTCCTTCAGGCCCAGCTCGGTGAGATGAATCTGGTGAGCCAGGAACAGTTCGCCGTGCAGAAAGAGCTGCTGCTGCGGTTGCGCAAGCGCATCGCCGAGCTGGAGCAGCGGGTGGCCGCCATGGAAGAGAGCGAAGGCGATTCCCGATAGAAGCGCGCTGGCGCCGGCGGCTGCCACGCGCCTCCGGATGAGGGCGCCGTTTCGCGGGAGCCCCTAAAGTGGCTCTCGGGGCCGCCGTTAAGCGTTCCGGAAAACCTGCGATCCGGAGCGACGTTGTTTCACAAGAAGCGTTTCCTGGCCACGGGGGTCACCCTGCTGCTGGGCTGTCTGGCGACGGCCCTGGCCTGGTCCTATGCGCGTCACGTACACCACGAACGGGACAGGGCGCGCTTCGAAAGCCAGGTCCGCGAGAGCGAGGGCGCCATTCGCGCGCGCTTCGAGGCCTACCAGCAGGTGCTGCGAGCCGGGGCGGCGCTGTTCATGGCCAGCGAGCTGGTGACGCGAGAGGAATGGCGGCTCTTCGTCGACGGGCTGGAAACGGAGCGGCAGTATCCGGGCATCCAGGGCATCGGATTCGCCATCCGCTTGGATGCGGCGGGCTTGCGCGACCACATCGCCCAGGTTCGTGCCGACGGTTACCCTGACTACGACGTCTATCCCGCGCTGCCTGAGCAGGGGTACGGCAGCGCCATCATGTTTCTGGAGCCTTTCGATTTCCGCAACCGCCGGGCCTTCGGCTACGACATGTATTCCCACCCGGTTCGTCGCGAAGCCATGGCGCGGGCCCGGGACACCGGAAGCCCGGCGCTGTCGGGCCGGGTCACGCTCCTGCAGGAGACCGACTCGGATCGACAGGCTGGCACCTTGCTCTACATGCCCGTTTACCGTCGGCATGCGCCGCTGCACAGCGTGGAGCAGAGGCGCGAAGCCCTGACGGGGTGGGTCTACAGCCCCTTCCGTATGGAAGATCTGATGCGCGGCATTCTCGGAGAGCAGCTGGAAGAAATTCAGCTGGATATCTACGACGGCGCCGCGATCGATCCCAAGGCGCTCCTGTTCCGGACGCCGCGCGCGGCTTTCGGTTTTGTGCCGCAGTTTGAGCGAACGGTCAGCCTGGAAGTCGCTGGCCAGCCCTGGCTGATGCGCCTGGCCTTGACCGACCAGGAGCCGGATGCCTTGTCGGCGCTGGTTCTGCTGGGCGGCAGCCTGCTGACCCTTCTGCTGGGGGCACTGGTCGCCAGCGTCGGCCGCGGTGAGCAGCTGGCGACAGAAATGGCGATGGAAATGACCGATGCCCTGCGCAATAGCGAAGAGCGCCAGCGGGCGATCATGGACAGCACCGCCGACGCCATTCTGAGCATTGATGAGCACGGCATCGTGAAGAGCCTGAACAAAGCTGCCGAGCAGATCTTCGGCCATGCTGCGGACGCCGTCATCGGACGCAACGTGGGCATGCTCATGCCCGAGCGGTATCGCCATGTGCATGACCAGCATGTGGCGGACTGGGCCCGGGAGCCCCGGAAACGGGAGTCGCTGCTCCGCAGAGAAGTCATCGGCCTGCGCAGCAACGGAGAGGAGTTTCCGGCCTGGCTCGCGGTCAGCCGGATGCAGACGCCAGACGGCAAGCCCGAATTCGTCGGTCTGGTGAGCGACATCAGCCAGTTCAAGCAGTCGGAACATTTGCTCGCCGAAGCGAACAGCCTGCGCCGCAACATTCTGGAAAGCGCCCCCTTCGCGATCCTATCCACGAACAAGTCCGGTCTCATCCAGACCCTGAATCCGGCCGCCGAGCGCCTGATCCAGTATCAGTTCGCCGAGCTGGCGGGGCAGAAAAGCCTGCTGTTTCTGCACGACGCGGATGAGTTGCAGGAGCATGCCGCCGACATGTCACGGAGGTTGGGCAGAAACCTCTCGCCGGGGTTCGAATCGCTGGTCGCGCGCGCACGCATCGGTCAGACGGAGGAGCGCGAATGGACCTGGCTGCGCAAGGACGGCGAACGGATTCCGGTCCAGGCTGCGATCAATGCGCTGATCAGCGAGGACGGCGAGCTGACGGGATTCCTGGTGATCGCCTTCGACATCACCGAGCGCAGGAATACCCAGTCCTACGTGCAGCATCTGGCCCATCACGATCCGCTCACCAACCTGCCCAACCGCGCGCTGCTGCTGGACCGGCTGGATCAGGCCATCGTGCAGGCCGGGCGCAAGCGCGAGAAGGTCGCCGTGCTTCTGGTCGATCTGGACCATTTCAAGCGGATCAACGACACGCTGGGTCACCACGTCGGCGATGATCTGCTGCTCAGCGTGGCCGATCGTCTGAGCCGTTCCGTGCGCAAAGTCGACACCGTCTCGCGTCTGGGCGGCGACGAATTCGTGCTGATCCTGCCCGGCGTGCAGGACCGTTCCGCCGTGCGCCGTATCGTCGGTCCCCTGCTGGACACCCTGTCGGCCCCGTTCAAGGTCCAGGAGCACGAGATGACCGTGACGCCCAGCATTGGCGTGGCCATGTTTCCGGAGCATGGCGAGGAGGCGCGTCTGCTGCTCAAGCACGCCGATACCGCCATGTATCAGGCCAAGGATGCCGGGCGCAGAACATACCGCTTCTTCGAGGCGGACATGCTCAAGCACAACAGGCGACGGCTAGAAACCGAAAATGCCCTGCGCAAGGCCCTGCAAAACGACGAACTGTCGCTGGCCTACCAGCCGCAGGTCGACTTCGACAGTGGCCGCATCATCGGCTGCGAGGCGCTGCTGCGCTGGCGAAACCCGCGGCTCGGGGAGGTCCCGCCAGGCAGTTTCGTCCCCATGGCCGAGGAGATGGGCCTGATCCAGCCCATCGGTGAATGGGTGCTGCGGACCGCCTGCCGCCAGGTGCGAGAGATGCAGCTGAAACTGAACCAGCCCTTGCAGCTCGCAGTCAACATCTCGCCCCGCCAATTCTTCCAGGCGGATCTGATTGACATCATCCAGGTCGCCTTGCGCGAGTCCGGATTCCCGGCCCATTGCCTGGAAATCGAGATCACCGAGGGCGTCCTGGTCAAGAATGCCGAGGAGACCATCGACATGCTGCGGAGGGTCCGCCAGCTCGGCGTGCAGGTCTCGATTGACGACTTCGGCACCGGCTATTCCAGCCTGTCCTACCTGACCTGCTTTCCCATCGACAAGCTCAAGATCGACAAGAGCTTCGTGCGCGACATCACCGAGGATCCCAACGATGCCGCGGTGACCAGCGCGATCATCGTGATGGCGCACACGCTGGGGCTCAAGGTCGTCGCCGAGGGGGTGGAGAACGAGGCCCAGTTCGGCTATCTGGCTGATCGCGGCTGCGATATCGCGCAGGGTTACTACTTCGGTCGTCCCCTGTCGCAGGCCCTGTTCATGGAAAAAGCCATTCGCGCGGCGGTCGCCGAAGCTGCCAGCAAGGACAGGGAGGACTCGCTCCGACAGAGCTGATGGCGTCAGTCAGGGCGAGCCACCGCGTCACAGATAGTCGGCCAGAATTGCGGTGCTGATTTCCAGATCGTGCTGTGACTTGCGCTGGATGTCGCGGCCGAGAAATTCAGCCAGCTTGCTGCCAACCAGGGGCACGTCGCAACTGATGCGCCAGTCCATGCGATTGGCCGCGCCACGGGGATGCTCCGCCAGCTTCATGGCGCTGTGAATGCTGACCCGTTCCAGGCCGAGCAGCCGGATGTCCAGCTCGCCCTCCCCGGTGGTCGTGTTCCAGCGGTCGATCTGCCGCACCGTGATTTTCTCGCCGCCCGGCAGCAGCTTGCGGATGAATCCCGGCAGCGGCAGGGTGGGTTCCATGACGAAACGACAGTCCACGAAGAAGTCGTCCGGCCTGTCGCTGCTGGCAATGACCTGCAGATCTTCCAGTCCGAGGGCGGCGTACTTGCGCGGGCAGAAACCGGTATCGAAGTACATCCGCCGGACGGCTTCCAGCGGCGCATCGTAAATATGTTCGTCGGTGAAGGTCATGGGCACCTGAGCCAGCTCCTGAGCAGGACGTAAACCCGGGGATTATGCAGCAGCTCCATGTGGTTCATGGCGGGCAGCAGTTCCCGCGTGAGATCGTCCGCACGCAGCTGCCATGCGCGGTCGCGGGACAGGCCCAGCGCGCTGGCCACCGGCACCAGATAATCATGCCGGGCTTTCCAGGGCTCGTCAGTCGCCTGTTCGGACAGGCTCGCCGCCAATAGCAGGTAGCGTGGTCCTTGGGGCAGGGGCAGCGGCTCACGCCAATCGTCGTGATGGTCCGGGTCCGGCGCCAGTTTCCAGTCCTCGGCAGTCAGGTTGCCAAAACGCAGGTCGCGGATGCCGGCCGATCGCAGCTCGCCCATGCGCGCCAGCGGCTTGAGGTAGGGAGAGATCGTGAGCAGGCGGTTGGCCCGGTTGCCCAGGCGTTCCAGCGGCGACCCGTGGTGCGGGCTGCCCAGCATCGCGGCCTGGACCAGCTTGCGCGGCCAGCTGTGACCGCGCTGGGCCGCGCAGTGAAGGGCAGCGCGGATCAGGAGTCCGCCCATGCTGTGGCCGATCAGGCTGAGCTGCCGGAACCCGCCGGCTTCCCGCTCCAGCAGATCAGCCAGGCTGGCGCCGTTGTCGGAGATATGCAGCCCGCTGTTGTAGCGCAGATACTGCAGGTCCGCGCTCCCTTCATTGCGCAGCCACAGCGCAAAGTCCGGGTGGGCGCCATGTCGCCAGCCCCGCTCGCTCATGCACAGGCCGTGAAGGAAGATCACCCGGTGGGCGCGTCCGCTGGTCGGGCCGAGCAGCTGCATCGAGAAGGCAAGCGGACTGCGCTTCTCGGCCAGGGCGTCGCCGCAGACGCCGTTCAGGGCGGCGGCGAAGGCCAGCCAGCCATCGTCCTCCCCGTGAGGCTCCGGGTGCAGTGCCCGACTGGCTTCAGCAAAACCGGTTTCCAGATGTCCGAAGCTGCGCCGGATGATGCGGTAGACCAGACCGGCGATGCCGAAGGCGCGATCGCCGACCTCGCGTTGCCAGGGCAGGGGGGCGCGGCTGATCGTGCCGTGCATGCGCTCCACCACATCCACGATCTCTCCACCCAGGCCCATGGCGAACTGGCTGACGCCCAGACCGCGCGCGACCTGGCGGCGGGCCCGGTCCACATCGGCCGCTTGCCGTGTCATGGGTTCAGCGGACATGGCCGTGATCCAGGTCGAACGGGCGCTGGCGGCCCGGCAGGGCCAGGCGGCAGATACTGCGCACCACGCTGCCGAACTGCCGATGCAGCGGGCCGCTGTTGTAGGGCAGGCCGTAGCGGATGCAGATCTCGCGTACCTGCGGCGAAATCTCGGCGTAACGGTGCGCCGGCAGGTCAGGGAAGAGGTGGTGCTCGATCTGGTGAGACAGGTTGCCGGACATCAGGTGGAACAGCTTGCCACCGTCCAGATTGGCCGACCCCAGCAGCTGGCGGTAATACCAGTGGCCGCGGCTTTCATCCTTGCAGATGGATTCGTCGAAGATTTCGACCCCGTCCGGAAAATGCCCGCAGAAGATGATGACAAAGGCCCAGATATTGCGGATCACGTTGGCGATCAGATTGGCGATCAGCACGACGAAGAACAGTGGGCCGGCCAGGGCCGGAAACAGGACATAGTCCTTGAGAAAGACCTTGCCGATCTTCTTCAGGCCGCCCCTGAGCGTGGGCCAGGCTTCCGACCAGCGCTTCTCGCGCTTGAAGAGACGGTCGGCTTCCACATCGTGCAGAGCGACTCCCAGGTCGAAGTTCAGCATCAGCAGAAAGGCGTACAGCGGGTTGCCCAGGCAATAGGGTCGCCAGGGCTG
>JBFKIN010000020.1:0-17800 GCA_041632255.1 Oceanococcus sp.
CCCGCCGCCTTTGCCGCGGTCCAGTCGATCAATGTCAATGGCTGTTTCAACTGCTGTCACGCCGCGATGCGCCTGTGGCATGAGGACAAGCGCCCCGGCGACATTGTGAATATCAGCTCGCTGGCGGGCATTCGCGGCATGCAGGCCTTTGCCGGATTCGCCGCCTATGCGGCCTCAAAGCACGCGGTTGTGGGCCTCACCGAGGCCCTGGCCCACGACGGCAAGGCCCTGAATGTGCGGGTCAATGCGATAGCACCCGGCATGATGCGCACGGCAATGCTGGCCCAGCTGGGGATCACGCCAGAGACCCTGCCTGGACAGGTCGCGCCCACTGTCGCCTTCCTGCTCGACCGGCAGGCCTCCGGCCCCATCACCGGCACAACGATAGAAATCCACTGCAATGACTAGCCCGAGCCGGCCCATCGTCTACCTCACGCGACGCGAGCATTTCTGCGCGGCGCACCGCCTGTGGTCCGAAGAACTGAGTGTCGAGGAAAACCAGGCCCTGTACGGACCCTGCTCTCGCGAGTACGGTCACGGCCACAACTACTTCATGGACGTCACCTTGCGCGGCCCGGTCGATCCGCGGACCGGCGTGATCGTGAACCTCACCGAGGTTCGCGACGCGCTGAAGGAACTGATCCTTGAAGACACCGACCAGCGACATCTGAACCACGACTCGCCCCTGTGCGCCGGAGTCAACCCGACCGCGGAAAACCTCGCCGTGCTGTTCTGGCAGGTGCTGCACGCCCGGTTTGGCGGACTGCTTTACGAAGTCAAGGTGCAGGAGACAGACAAGAACTGGGCCATCTACCGCGGCGAAACCGCAGCGGCGCCCTGAATCCCACGCGCCAGAAGGGCGCAATGCAGCAAGGCAAGACAGAGCATGAACAAGATCATCATCGTGGGCGGCGGGCAGGCCGGCGCCACCGTCGCCCAGGATCTGCGCAAGCGCGGCTTCGAGGGCGACATCACGATACTGGGAGACGAACCCCAGCTGCCCTACCGGCGCCCGCCGCTATCCAAGACCTACCTCGCCGGCGAGGCCACCGAGGAAAGCCTGTACCAGATGAAGGCGCCAATCCTGGAAAGGAACGCGATCCGCTATCGCGGCGACGGCCGGGTCGTGGGCATCGACCGCGCGCAGCGGGCGGTCCATCTGGAAAACGGCGAACGACTGAGCTACGACAAGCTGGTGCTGACGACCGGAGGCCGCGCCCGGCCCTTGGCCCTGCCCGGCGCAGAGGCGCCGAATGTCCACCTGTTGCGCACGGTGGCGGACGTCGATGCCATCCGTAAGGATCTCGCCAGTGCTCGCCGCGTGGTCATCATCGGTGGCGGCTTCATCGGGCTGGAGGCAGCGGCGGTGGCGCGCAAGCTCGGCCTTGAGGTCACCGTCCTCGAGGGTCTTCCCCGCGTACTGGCCCGGGTCACCGCCCCTGAAACATCTGCATTTTTCGAACAGACCCATCGCGCTCATGGCGTGGATGTGAGGACGGGCGCCCAGGTCACGGGACTGCTCGGCAGCCCGACGGTGGACCGGGTGCAACTGGCCGACGGCGAGGAACTCCCCGCCGATGTGGTCATCGTGGGCATCGGCCTGATCCCGAACACCGAACTCGCCGCCGAGGCAGGCCTGGATGTGGACAATGGCATCGTGGTCGACGAATTCGGCCGGAGCAGCGACCCGGACATCCTCGCGGCCGGCGACTGCACCAACCATCCCAACCGTTTCTACGGCCGCCGTATCCGCCTCGAGTCGGTCAACAACGCGCTGGAGCAGGCCCGCACCGTCTCCGCCACGATCATGGGCGAGGAGTCACCCTACGACAGCGTGCCCTGGTTCTGGTCAGATCAATATGACCTGAAGCTGCAGATGGTCGGCCTGTCCGAGGGCTATGAGCGCTGTGTTCTGCGCGGCGACATGGCCAGCCGCCGCTTCGCCCTGTTCTACCTGAAAGATGGCGTGATCATCGCCGCGGACACGGTCAGCGACCCCAAGGACTTCATGGTGGCCAAGAAGCTGGTGGCGGCGCGGGTACAGGCGAGCGCCGAACAGCTCGCTGACACCACGGTTCCGCTGAGCGAACTGCTGCCCGCCTAGCGCGCCGCGGCGGCGGCTTCCAGCTCCTCCAGCGCCCCGCTGGTGTAAACCGCGAGGCGCTGCAGATGGGGTATTGCGTCACGACAGCCGATGAAGCCGACGCAGACATGCCCGGCGTAGCCGATCACGGTGACATTCAGAGCGTAGCCATCGAACAGGATGGACATGGGGTACATGGCCTCCAGTTGCGCGCCGCGAAGGTACAGCGGCTCCTTGGTCAGCACCACGTTCGACAGGATGAAGTTGAAAAAGGGCGGCAACTTCGACAGGGTGCCGGTGATCTGGCCGGCGAGCAGCGGCGCCAGCCCCATCAGGGTGAACTGCTCCAGCGCGGTCGGCGACATGCTGAGCAGCTCCTTCTTGCTGCGCGTGGTGGTGGCGTGAATCAGACGCACCCGCTCCAGCGGATCCTCCACCTGCGTCGCCAGCGGGCAGACGAACCCGGCGACCGCATTACCGCCGCTGCCGTCATCATTGCGGGCCAGACCCACGGGCACCGAAGCATTCAGGGATTTTTCCGGCAAGGCCTGGTGCTCCAGCAGATAGCGCCGCACCGCCCCGGAGCAGATCGCCAGGGTCACGTCATTGACACTGACCCCCAGGGACTTGCTCAGCGCTTTCAGCCGCGCCAGCTCCAGGCGCTGCGTGCCCAGCCGCCGCTGAGGACTCACCGCCACATTGAAAATGGTCGGCGGCGTGTCCATCGCCGCGCGCACCGTACTCCCCTTGCCACGGCTCATTTCCAGCAGCTTGCTGGCCAGCTGTCCCAGACCTCGAGCCTGGCTGTTGGCTTCCTTCAGCACATCGGCCAGGCGGGTCGCCACCCCGCGCCTGAGCCGCGTGCCGGTGCGCTCCAGCGGCTTCTCCCCCGGCCAGCGCTCATCCCCCGGGTCGCTGCTCAACCACAGCTTCGTCAGACGCATGGCGCCCATGCCATCGATCGCACAGTGGTGAGCCTTGAAATAGATGCCGAAGCGGTTCCGCTCCAGCCCCTCGATGATGTGGCATTCCCACAGCGGCCGCTCGAAATCCATCGCGTTGGAATGCAGCCGCGAGACCAGTTCGCCCAGCTCCCGTTCTCCGCCTGGCGCCGGCAACGCCGAATGCCGAACGTGGTAATCCATGTCCATTGGGCACTCTTCCCAGGCGGGAGCCAGGTCCGCCAGGGCGCCCTTGGCCAGGCGGAAGGCGAAAGGTTCGGGCATGAAGGGATGAGCGCGCAGCTGCTCGACCAGTTCCTGCAGAAATGCCTTCCGCCCGCGGGGCGGAAGATGGAAAGTCATCAGGCATCCGACGTGCATGGGCGCCTGGCGCGTTTCCATGCGCAGAAAGGCCGCGTCCACCTGACTCAGTCGTTTCTTCATCCGTGCCCTTCCCCCGAGCTTGCCATGCCGCCATTCTAACCGCGCCACGGCGGATCGCGCCCACGGGCCCGGCTGCTCATCATTTTGGGTGATACTGCTTCAGGCGCCAGCGGTTACACTGACGGCGCCATCGCGGCAAAGATCCAGGTGCGCAGCAAATCGGGGGAGAATACTGATGCTGGATAACAAGGCCATGCGCCCGTCCGTCTGGGCGCGCAGTTTCATGCTGTTCGCGCTGGGCAGTCCGTGTGCAACCTGGGCCGGCAGCTTCGGTCTGGGGCCGCTGGATGCCGAATGGCAGCTGCAGGGCACCTATACCTATTCCATCCGCACGGAAAACCCGCACCACGGCGTGGTCGCCACCGGTGGTCGCGAAGTGGTGGAAGCTCCGGAATATCTGAAGTGGCCGGAATCGAACAATTTCGACGACGGCGACCGCAATTTTCGGCAGTGGGAAGCAGTCAACAATCGCGCCACCCTGCTGGGCGAGATGCAGTTCAAGTACGGCAGCGACTTCGGCGCCCTGATCCGCGGCGACGCCTTCTACGACCTTGTCTATCGCAGCGACCGCAACTCCAACAACAACGAAGAGAGCATCAGCACCACGCAGGAGCCCTTCAACAGCTTCACGGAAGACAACCGCTTCTTCTCCGGCAAGCGCGCCCGCCTGCTTGATGCCTATGCCTACGGAACCTGGTATCTGCCCGGCAACATGGTGCTGAACCTGCGCGCCGGGCGCCATATCGCGGCCTGGGGCGAGAGCCTGTTCTTCTCCGGCGTGGCCCTGGCCCAGGCGCCTGCCGACGCGACCAAGGCCACAGTGCCGGGCGCCGACGTCAAAAGCATCCTGCTGCCGGTCAACCAGGTGTCCTTCCAGCTTGCGGTCGACAGCAAACTGACCCTGTTGGGCCAGTACAAGCTGGAGTTCAAGGAAATCGAACTCAATCCGGTGGGCGAATTTTTCTCACCGGCGGACGTGGTCGGCCCCGGTCGCGAATTCATCTACGGCATCCGCAATCCCCTGTATTCGGACAACCTGTCGGAAGTGAATCTGGCTGACCCGAACGACTACAACCAGACCCTGCAGGTGATCTACGATCTGTTCGCCGCGGGCAGCGGCGGCGCCCTGCCGCCACAGGACCTCGCCCTTCTGCCCGATCCCGGCGCCGGCGCCGAGCTTTCCCTGCCGCCGATTGGCGCGCTGACCGAGGAGCAGGGCGCGCCGCGCGGCGTGGACCCGCAGTACGCGGGCGACATCGTGCCGAATGACCATGGCCAGTGGGGATTCGGCATGCGCTATGCGCTGAATTCCATCACCACGATCGGCGCCTACCACCTGCGCTACCACGCCACCACCCCGGCGCCGGTGCAGAACTACGGCTACGGCGTGCTGCTGTATGACCCGGTGACGGGCTCGCCGGTGATCACGACCCGCGAGCTGGGCGATCTGCGCGTCCCGGTGACCTACAACATCAAGTATTTCGACGGTGTGCACATGACCGCGCTGAGCGCGTCCACCGTGCTGTTTGGCACCAATTTCGGCGCCGAACTGATCTATCGCGACGGCTATGACGTGCTGGTCGACGTCTACGCCCCGATCCTGGGCCTGGTCCCGACGCCCACCCGGGCGCGGGTCTGGCAGGCTCTGGTTTCCTGGCTCTACCTCCTCGGCCCAGGCCCGTTCTGGGATTCCATCGTCTGGGTGGGCGAGACCGGCTTCGTGCACATCGAGGACTGGGACCGTCAGTTCAGCCAGACGACCGAAGATCCCAATGACGAAGAAGACATGGATCGCGGCCTGACCTTCGAGCGCGATACGGCGGGCATGCAGTTCCTGGTCTACGTCGACAAGCGCAACGTTTTCTCCGGCTGGGATTTGCGGGTGCCGATCGGCGCGGCCGGGATCATCCACGGGCACTCCGCCATGGCCGGGGGTCTGGGCTCCCTGATGGGTGAACGGGACTACCGTTTCAGCATCGGCGCCGAATTCACCCGCCTGAACAAGCTGACGCTCGGCATGGTGTACAACACCTACTTCGGTGGCAAACCGGACTTCAACGAGCGCCCCTACCAGGATCGCGACACCCTGGCCCTGACCGTGAAATACAACTTCTGATCCGGACGGACGAAGGTCAGAGGCGCCGCGCCGGCTAGAGTGAGCGCATGAGCAATTCCGAGTTCGACCCGCGGGCCTTCCGCCAGGCGCTGGGCAGCTTTGCCACCGGCGTGACCATCATCACCACCCGCACCGCCGATGGCGAGGCGATGGGGCTCACGGTGAACAGCTTCAATTCGGTGTCGCTGGATCCGCCCATGGTGCTGTGGTCACTGGCCGAGTCCTATCGAGGCTATGAGCAGTTTCGCAAGGCCACGCACTGGGCGGTCCATGTCCTGGCCGCAGACCAGGAGGAGCTGTCCAATCGCTTTGCCGGCAAGGTGGAAGACAAGTTCGCCGGCCTGGCCCTGGAAGACGGCATCGAGGGCACGCCGCTGCTGCCGGGATGCGCCGCCCGCTTCCAGTGCCGTACCGCTTTCCAGTATGAAGGCGGCGACCATCTGATCTTCGTTGGCGAGGTGGAAAGTTTCGAGCAGAACGCGAATCCGCCGCTGGTTTTTCATGGCGGCCGCTATGCCCATGCGACCCATCGTCAGCCGCAGGACGAGCCGCGCCACCCTTATCTGGCCGGCAGTTTCGACGAAAACTTTCTCGGTTATCTGCTCGGCCGCGGCCATTTCCGCTTCTACAGCCAGATCAAGCCGCACCTGGAAGAGGCGCGCCTGAGCGACGAAGAGTTCTACCTGCTCTCCACCCTCACCCTGAAGCAGACCATGACCGCGCTGGAGCTGGACAAGGCCATGGCCGGCATCCTGAACACCAGCAGTTCCGCCGCCATCCAGTCCCTGATCAGCCGGGGTCTGGCCCGGCCTGAACACCTGAATCTGGATGACGAAGACGCCCCGCCTGTCCTGGCATTCGAGCTCACGGCGGACGGGCGCAAGCTGGCCCTGCGCCTCATCTCCGCTGCCAAAGTTGTGGAATCGCAGGTGAATGAACGCCTGGGTTATGCCGATTCTTCGGTGCTCAAAGCGCTGCTCATCCGCCTGTTGGACGCCATAGACCCCAACGCGCGAACCCTCTGGAACGACGAGGACGAGGCACCCTGAGGACGCACGGCGTCCCGATACTCTGCTTCGTCGTGCAGAAGGATTTACACTAGCCGGCTCGCCCCTGAGCAAAGAGCTGACCGTGTCCACACCCGCCGATTTCCCGCTGCTGGCCGACAGCCTGCTTGGCGCAATCCGGCGTCTGGCCGGCAGCGGCCTGTGCCCTGCCACCGGCGGCAATTTCTCCGCGCGGATCGATGCAAATCTGCGTCTGATCAGCCAGTCCGGCCGGGACAAGAACCGGATGGAACTGAGCGACCTGATGCTCTGCGACACCGAGGGCCAGGCGCTGGATGCGCGTTGCAAGGCCTCAGACGAAACACCGCTGCACATGGCCCTGTATGCGCTGGATGCCCAGATTGGCTGCGTGCTGCACACCCACTCCGTGGCCGCCACCGTGCTGTCACGCCAATGCCCGGGGCACAGCCTGAATTTCTCCGGTTATGAAATGCAGAAGGCTTTGAGTGGTCAAAGCACTCACGAAGCCACCATGGAGCTGCAGGTCTTCGACAACACCCAGGACATGGCCGCGCTGGCACAGGAGCTCCGCGAGCACTGGCGGGATGACGGCCCTCTCGCGGTCCCTGCCCTGCTGGTCCGCGGCCACGGCCTGTATGCCTGGGGACACAATGTTGCCCAGGCGCTGCGGCACGTGGAAGGGCTGGAATTTCTGCTTTCCTGCCTGCTGCAGGAACGACTGCTAGGAGCCCCCCGATGATCTCATTGCGCGCCGCCTGCCTGCTGACCGATATCGAAGGCACCACGACCGATATCGCTTTCGTTCATCGTGTCCTGTTCCCTTACGCGCTGAGGCACATGGCCGAATTCGTGGTGGCGCATGCCGAGGAACCGGCCGTGCGCGAGCAGCTGGATGTCGTGGCGGAGATGACCGGCTGCAACCCGCAGGCGCTGGAAAAGCTGGTGGATCATCTGGAGGAATGGATCGACGAGGATCGCAAGGTCACGCCGCTCAAGGCCCTGCAGGGCATGATCTGGCGGGAAGGCTACGCCAGCGGCGCTTTCACCGGCCACATCTATCCTGACGCGCATGCAGGCCTGCAGCGCTGGTACGAAGCCGGCATCCGTCTCTACGTCTACTCCAGCGGCTCGGTCGCCGCGCAGAAGCTGCTCTACGGCCATTCGGACTTCGGTGATCTGACGCCCTGGTTTTCCGGGTATTTCGATACCACCAGTGGCGGCAAGAAGGACGCCGCCAGCTACGTCCGCATCGCCAAGGCCTTGCCAGCCGATGCTGGCCGGACCGTCTTCCTTTCGGATGTGCTTGAAGAGCTGGATGCCGCGGCGCAGGCCGGCATGCAGACTGTCCAGCTGGTGCGCGCAGACGGCATGGACACAGGTCGCCACCCCGTGGCACACAGTTTTGACGACATCAGCCTTGAGGCCACCCCATGACACAACTCGCCCTGTTTGACGAACACAACCCGGGTGAAGCCCTGCTTCGCACGGAGAATTTCGCCGAAATCCAGGCCGAACTCGACGCGGTCGGCATCCTGCTGCGACGGTGGGAGGCGAGCCATCCGGTCACCCGTGAGTCCAGCAATGAGGACATTCTGGCCGCCTACCAGCCGGAAATCGAAGCCCTGGTGGCGCAGGAGGGCTACAGCAGCTGGGATGTGGTGAGCATGCATCCGGATCACCCCGAAAAGGCGGCATTCCGTCAGAAGTTTCTGGCCGAGCACACCCATGCCGAAGACGAGGTGCGCTTCTTCGTACGCGGCCGCGGGCTGTTCACGCTCCACCTGAAAGGCCGGATCTTCGAGCTGCTCTGCACCCAGGGCGATCTGATCAGCGTGCCCGCCGGGACCCGTCACTGGTTCGACATGGGCCCCGAGCCCGAATTCACCGCGATTCGACTGTTCAATAATCCGGAAGGCTGGGTCGCCCAGTTCACCGGCAGCGATATCGCCGACCGCTTTTCGCGTCTGGGCGCCTGATGCAGGATCGGCGGGGCAACAGCCTGCGTTTCGAGGCGGGCCGGCTCAGCGTTCTGGATCAGCGCCTGCTGCCACAACAGGAGTGCTGGCATCCCTGCGACAGTGCCGAGGATCTGATCGGACATATCCATTCCCTGGCCGTGCGCGGCGCGCCACTGATCGGCATCGCGGCGGTGCTGATGCTGGCCCAGCTTGCGTTGCGCGGCTTCCGGCGGGAACCGCTGCTCGCGGCCTGGCAGGCGCTGCGCGCTTCCCGGCCGACCGCGGTCAACCTGATGAACTATCTGGACCGGGTGCAGCCGCTGATCCGCGAAGACGCCGGCGCCGAGGCCCTGCTCGATGCTGCCCTGGCCATCTATGACGAGGATGCACAGCTCTGCATGCGGCTGGCAGAACACGGCCTGTCACTGTTGCCGGAGACGGCCAGGATTCTGACCCATTGCAACACCGGCAGTCTGGCCACCGCGGGCATCGGCACGGCGCTCGGCGTCATCACGCACGCCCATGTCAAGGGCCGCGCGCTGAAGGTCTGGGTCAGTGAAACACGGCCACTACTGCAGGGTGGACGCTTGACCGCCTGGGAACTGGGCCGGGCCGGCGTACCGCACAGCCTGATCTGCGACAGCATGGCGGCCAGCCTGATGCGCGAGCAACAGGTGGACCTGGTGCTGGTCGGCGCTGACCGCATAGCGGCCAACGGCGACACCGCAAACAAGATCGGCACCTACGCCCTGGCGGTCCTGGCCCGTCACCATGACATTCCCTTCTATGTGGTGGCGCCACGAACGACGGTGGATCCCCGGTGCCCCGACGGCGGCGCCATTCCGATAGAACAGCGCGCCGCCGACGAGGTCCGCGGCGTCAGCACCGCACAGGGACGCCTGATCTGGAGCCCTGAGGACAGCCCGGTGCACAACCCGGCGTTCGATGTGACCCCGGCCGCCTTGATCAGCGGGTGGGTGCTCGACGATGGGGTGCACACCCGTTTTGCCGGTGAGAATGGCTGACGCTGCCGGCACAGCGAATCCTTGCGGCTCTCAGCCAGCCGCCCAAACACCCTCTGCACGATGAGGGCAGGCCATTTCCAGCGACCCCGGCAGGATTTGCCAGGCTCACAACAGCCACAGGCCGGCTCGCCTCAGCGCTTCTTCCGAATCTGATACTGCGCGTGACTGCGCGCCACCACGGTGCCATCCTTCAGCCGCAGTTCGCCCGTCAGTTCGAAAGCGGCGCGGTCACGGTCGGCCAGTTCCTGACTGATCCGCTGAATCTCCGCGTCCTCCATGCGCAATTCCACCTGAACCGGTCCCTTGGCCACCTTCAGAAAGTGAATGTCCATGTCGGTGACGATAGGGATGTAGCGACGCCAATCGAAAGTGGCCGCGAACAGCGGGCCACCGGCAAACTCGGCCAGGGTGAACAGCGCGCCCGCGTACATGGCGCCAAAATGATTGACATTGCCCTTCAAGGGCATTTCGCACAGCACCCGGCCTTTTTCCAGTTCCCGGATTTTCAGGCCACTGCGGCGCACAAAGGCGATGATGCGGACAGCCGCCTGGCGCAGCACGACCGGCCAGAGGTTTTCCCGAGCGAAAGCGGCAACACGACGTTGCATGGTCCAGGCTCCCAAAAGCGCAATAGTGTAACGGCCCCACGGGCTTCCGCAGGTGATCAGAGCCGGCGAAACGCGACCGGGCAGTCGCCGTCGTCTTCGGCACGACGCGTCAGGGTCAGCCCCCCGCAGCTTGTGCTTGCCAGAGGTAGAGCGCGGCGTAGGCACGCCAGGGCCGCCATGCCTGAGACGCGTCCTCCAGGTCCCTGGCGCGGCGCAAACCCAGCGCCCTCAGCAGACCGAGGTCTGCACGGGGGAAAACATCCCGATCACCGAGCGCGCGCATGGCGACGTACTGGGCCGTCCAGGGGCCGATCCCCGGCAACTCGATCAGCCCCGCCATCACCTGCTCGGGCGGCTCTCCATGAGCCAGCCGCAGGCGCCCCGAGGCGACGGCCGTCGACAAGGCCTGAATTGTCCGCGCCCGCGCCTGCATCAGCCCCTGAGCGCGCAAATCCTCGATACTGACCCGGGCCAGATCGGCGGCGCTCGGCGACACGCGGTCCAGCCCCTCGAAAGGTGTCGGCACGAAACGGCCATAGCGGGACACGATGCGGGAATACACCGTGGTCGCGGCGTTCACGCTGATCTGCTGACCGATGACCGCCCGCAGAGCGATATCGAAGCCGTCCATGGTCCCGGGTATGCGCAGTCCAGGGCTGCCAGCGACGACCGCGGCCAGACGCGGATCGCCTGCCAGCTGCACGGCGATGTCCTTTGCTGGCGCATCCAGATCAAACAGTCGCCGCAGCCGCAGGACCAGCTCATCATTGACCGGCCGTAGCTCCGGCGACAGTTCCACGCGGAGCGCGGCCTTGCCGTCGTCGGGCGTCACGCTGATCCAGCCGCAACGCCCACCCATGCTCAGGGTGCGCCGATAGGTTCGTCCGTCGAACTGCTCGCAAGCCGCAGCTCCCCTACCGGCCAGGAAATGACCCAGCGCCGACCAGGCCAGCGGCGGCCGGTAGGCCAGGCGCAGCGCCATCAGGGCACGGTCAGCGGTGCGGCCAGAACACCGTGCGCAGGCGGATCATCCGATGAATGCCATTGAGCACCGCATTGGGCACATTGATGGTTTTCTCCAGCATGTCCGTGACCATCTTCTTGTACTTGTCCTGATAGGGCGGGAACATCAGCTCCGGATCCATCAGGGCCGGCCCCTCTTCCACAACCGCCCGCGCGTTGGAGCACTCCAGGAAGCTGCTGTAGCCACCCAGCCGCCCCATGCCGGAATCATTGACCCCACCAAAGGGCAGATTCGGATTGGTGCCGGACTGGATCACATTGTGGTTGACCACGACACTTCCGGACGTGGTGTGCGCCAGCACGTGGTCGATGACCTGACGGTCGCGGGCATAGACATAGGCCGCCAGCGGCTTGGGATGGGCCTGGATGTAATCCGTGGCCTCTGCGATGTCCTCATAGCTTTTGACAACCAGCACCGGACCGAAGACTTCTTCGCCGCTGATCTGCATGTCTTCGGTGGTTCCGGTCAGGATGGTCGGCGCCACATAACGCTGCGCCGGATCCCCTTCTCCCCCGAACCGGATCTGCGCTCCCTTGTCCTTGGCATCCGCGATCAGTCCCAGGATGCGCTGGGTATGACGCTCGTTGATGATGCGCGGGTATTCTTCGGAGTGCTCGAAGCCACGCCCGTCGGCGTTGTACATGCGGCTCATGGCCTGCTGCAAGGCGTCGATCAGTGACTCGGCGACATCCGCATGGGCGAGCACGTATTCCGGCCCGATACAGATCTGGCCCGCATTGGACAGGCGCCCCCAGGCGATCTTGCGTGCCGCATCCTCGATATCGGCGCTGCGATCCACGATGACGGGATTCTTGCCCCCCATCTCCAGGGTCACGGTGGCGAAATGGTCGGCCGCGGCCTTCATCACGATGCGGCCGACCGCATGACCGCCGATGTAGACGATGTGGTTGACCGGCTGCGCGAGCAGCGACTGCGCCACCTCCGCGCCCCCTTCGACCACGGCCATGGCTTCTTCGACCTGGGCCGCAGCGACAATCTCGGCAATCAGGGCGGAAGACGCCGGCGCCAGCTCGGAAGGCTTGATAATGACCGCGTTGCCGGCAGCGATGGCACCGAAGGCGGGCACCATGGCGATGGCATAGGGCGCGTTCCAGGTGCCGAGCACCAGCACCACGCCCTTGGGTTCGTACTGCAGGTAGCTCTTCTTGCCCAGGGTCATCAGGGACCCCTGCACCGGCGTCGGTTTCACCCATCCCTTCAGCTGCCGCATGACGAACTCGGCTTCAACCTTGATCATCATCAGCTGGGCGTCGATGTCGGTGTCGCACAGGCCCAGTTCTTCGCGCACGGTGGCACGAATTTGCTCCTTTCTCGCCATCGTGGCGTCCAGCAGACGCTGGATCAGCGCACAGCGCTGCTCGACGCTGCTGGCGCGCAGGGTGCCCAGACGGCGACGGTAACCCTGAACCAGGGTCGGAATGTCGGCACTCATGCCTTGGCCGCCGGAATCTTGTAGCTGCTGCGGATGATGGACTCAAACGCGCCCTGCGGCAGCCATTGGGACAGCGGCCCCAGGGCCTTCGCATCCTTGCCGACCAGATAGAAAGGCTTGAGCTTCTTGCGGCCGACCAGCTTGAGCACTTCGTCGGTGACGTAATCGGCCGTGTTGCCGTGCTTCTCGATCATGTTCGGCAGCTCCTCGCAGAGACCGCGGCGCAACCCCGCGTAGGCCTGCTGCACCTCTTCGGATTGCGCCTCCCAGACCTTGGCCGTGACCTCCCGCGAGTTCTCGGTCATCGCGGTCTTGACCGCGCCGGGCCAGATCGAGGTGACCTGGATGCCGTGCGGGGCCAGTTCCAGGCGCAGGGTCATCGTCAGGCCGTGGGTGGCATGCTTGCTCATGTTGTAGGCGCCGGCCCCCGGGGGGTTGGCCACCACCGCACCGGAACCGAAGTTGAAGATCTGTGCACCCGGCCCGACCTTGCGCAGCAGCGGCAGGAAGCACTGGCATGTGGCGACCTGACCGAAGGTGTTGATGGCGAACAGGGTCTGCAGCTGCTCCAGCTTGAGACCTTCCAGGGTGCCGGTGGCGATATTGGCCACACCGGCCACGTTCATCAGCAGGTCCAGCCCCTCGCCCGCCAGGGCTTCGCTGACCTGCTGCGCGCTGGCGCGCACCGAGTCGAAATCGGAGACGTCCTGCTCGATGACGATGATGCCGGACACACCCTCCAGATCGTGCTGAACGCCGGGCAGGACGCCGGCGAAAACGCGCCAGCCCGCTTTCGCCAGCTTCTTGGCGATCAGGTTGCCCTGGCCGACGGCGGCCCCGGTAATGAATGCATTAGGCATGAAGAACTCTCCGATGCGTCCGGCCAGGCCGGGGTCTGTCATGAAAAAAGGCGCATGGCGGCAGTCGCCATGCGCCGGGTGGTTGGAGCCTCAGTGACCGGCGCGCGCGGCGGCCTCCGGGCTGAACATCTTGGGCTGCAGCGGCGTGTTCAGCTCCCACCAATGATCGCTTTCGTTGGTCAGGTACGTCGCCTCGTAATTGCCCGAGGTCAGGTCGTGATAGACCGAAGCGCCGCGGTGGAAAGTGCCGGACTGCTGGGAATAGAAGAAGGCAGCCATGTTGGCGCGCCACAGCTCGCCGCGACCGTCGTAATTATCGGCCCAGAAAGTCAGCCAGGTGTCCTCGTCCGCATACAGGCGACGCTTCTTGTAGATATGGCGAACGCCGTCCTTGAGATTGCCCTCGACCACCCAGACCCGGTGCAGTTCATAGCGCATGTAGTCAGCGTTGACGGTACCCGGCTTGATCAGGTCGTCGTACTTGATGTTGGGGCTGTTGAACTCGAAGTTGTGATACGGCACATAGAATTCCTTCTTGCCGATCAGGGTCCAGTTGTAGCGCTCTGGCGAGCCATTGAAGAGGTAATCGTCATCCACCGTGCGCAGGCCCGAAGGTGGCACCGGGTAGTCGAAACCCACTTCCGGCGCCTTGCGGACGCGGCGGATGCCCGGCAGGTATTGCCAGCTCTGGGTCGCGTCGCTCTTGAAGTTGTTGGGCTGATACCCGACCGCGACGAAGCCCTTTTCCCGATCCGGCAGCAGGAAGCCCTGGTAGAAGAACGCATTGATGTGGTCGGTGTAGGAACCGCGCTTGTCCGGATCAGGGTTGTTACCGGGGTTCATGGTCATGAAGCGGGCCTTGCCCCAGGCGATGGTGCCGTTGGCGTACACATCGGCAATGTCCATGACCGTTTTCTCGGTCCAGGCGCGGTGCGGCAGGATGATGTTGTAGACCGCTTCGAGACCGCTCTTGGGGAACGGGAAGGGGTGTGCGCCGGAGACGCCGGTCACGCCAAGACCGTCATCGATGATCTCCGATTCCTGGGCGTTCTGCTTGACCACGTCGCAGACCCAGTCGACGAAGCGAAAATCACGGTGGCTGGGATAGATGTGCATCTTGAACGCATCCGGATACTTCTCCATCAGCGCAATCTGCCCCGGCGTCATCCTGTCCTTGTACTGGTCCTTGTTCGCGTTGGTGATTGTGAACAGCGGCTCCTCGTCCTTGTAGGGGCCAGGCTCCCAGCCGGATTCGCTCTTCAGGCCGGGCCATGTCTTGTACCACTTGCCGGTGTACTCCGCGACGCCGGACTCGCTGCCGGCCCGCTCGGCACCCATGCAGGTCAACTCTTCACCGCCCAGTTTGGCGATCTCCTCCGGGGAGGCCTTGGCCGCCAGCGGTCCTTGCACGCAAAAGCTCAGGGCTGCCGCGCCGAACAGCGTATGTCTCATCAGCATCGTGTCTCTCTCCTCAGTCTCCGTCGAGTTGAACGGCGATCATCACCGTGTGGGTCCTGTCACCCAGGTTCTCCACAATACTCCTCGACCCTCAATCTTCCACCAGTTCGAAGGAATCCTTGGGTGATCCGCATTCGGGACATTCCCAGTCATCCGGCAGATCGTCAAAGCGGGTGCCGGGCGCGATGTCGTGATCTGGCAGGCCCTCGGCCTCGTCGTAAACGAAGCCGCAAATGATGCATTCCCATTTCCGCATAGTGCTGTTCCCGGTATCTGGCGCAGGCCTGCCCCGCAGGGGAGCGTCGCTGCAGCGCCCAATGTCCCAAATCGTCGCCATCGGGGAATCGTCCGATCGGGTTATGCCTGATCGGCCAGCTCCGGCGCCAGCCAGATCGGCTCTCCGCCCCGCAGGCTGAGCAGCACCCGAACCTCTCCCAGCTGCTCGCGGGCCCGGTCCCAGCGTCTGTCGATCAGGCACAGATCGGCTCGCTGGTCTGCCGACAGTCGCGGCGCAGCCTGACCGGGCTGCAGGAGAGAGCCGGTGTACAGACCCAAGGCCTGTTCTGGCGTGAGCGCTTCCTGCGAGCCAATGGGCCGGCCCTGGCGACTGCGGCGATCCACTGCGGCCTGCATGCCCCGCCAGGGGTTCAGCGGGCCATAGGGGGCGTCGGAGCTGCCTGCCAGCGGCAATCCGGCATCACGGACGCTGCGCAGGCGGTAAAGATCGGCCTGATCCGCCGGGTCGACGTCACGCAGGTAGCGGTCGCCGCGGGCATGGATAAAGGCCGGCTGGCTGACCACGCACAGCGGGCGGCCGCGCATCCGTTCCAGTTCAGCCGGACCGCAGACTCCCAGGTGCTCGATGCGGTCGCCAGGCTGGCCGCCGAGTTCATCCAGCACAGCGAGTGCGAAATGCAATTCCACCCGGCTGACGCAATGAAAGGCCAGCGGCCTGCCGCGCCCGCGCGCGCCGCGCAATCGGTCGCACAGGTCGTCCAGATCGGGCAGCGCCGACTCCAGCAGATGAATCTTGCGTGGCCCCACCCTGACGCCATCCTCGACGGCCGTGCCGAAGACAGGATCCAGACTGGCATCACCCATCATCTGCAGGTCCTGAAGCAGCCGGCCGGCACGCCGCTCGGCGCGCATCCAGGCCAGCAGATCAGCATCATTGCGGGGCCCTGTGTCCGTGACAGCGACTACCCCATGACGGGCCAGTTCCCGACTCAGACCGGCGAGGTCGGGCTGGAGCCGCGGCAGACGCACATCGAGCCATTCATCCGCATCCAGCAGCCGACCGGTGTTGGCGCTGCCCTCGCGCTGCCATGGCCCCTGCTGCCCCAGGCGCGCGATCGCGGCGCCATTCATGTACCACAGGCGACCACTCGCATGCTGCAGGCGCAGCGGATGGGACGGCACCCAGCGGTCCAGTTGCTCGCGGGCCAAAGCCCCGTGCTGGGCGGGATGGTAGCCGAGGGCGCGAACCCAGCCCTGGGCATTCGGTGTGGCCTGGCGCAGCGCCGTTTCCAGCGCGGCCTGGTCGGGCAATGCGCTGCAATCCAGAGAATCGCGTTGCGCTGCGGTAGCCAGCAGATGCAGGTGGTGGTCCTTCAGGCCTGGGAGCAGGCAGCAGCCAGCCGCCTCCAACTCCCTCTCGCCGGCGGCTGCCAGCCGCGGGCCCATCTCGACAATACGGCCACCTCTCAGGCGCACATCACGGCACCGGCCGTCCGTCAGGCTCACCTGCCGCAGCAGCCAGGATGGTGGGGAGGAAGACTCGGGGACACTCACGAACTCAGTTTACGCCATCGCCCGGATGCCATAATGGGCTTTTCACCGGAGAGCCGGAATGCGCGCCAAAACCCAAGTAGTCAAACGCGACAAGGGGGTGGAAATTCTTGTCGAACACCGCTTCGACGCCCCTCCCCCGCAGGTCTTCGACTTCTTCGCCCGACATGAGAACCTCAGCCACGTGTTCGGCGGCAAGATCCGTCTGAGCAAAGCGGCTCCGGAAGGCGATGATCCCAATGGCCTGGGCTCGATTCGTCACATCAAGCTCGGCCCCGGCCCGGGGTTCGAGGAGCGCATCGAGCGCTATGACCCCCCGCAATGCATCGAGTACACCATCACCGGCGGCTCGCCGGTCAAGGACCATTACGGCCGGATGCAGTTCAGCCCGGACGGTGATGGCACCCTGATGCACTACAGCATCCGCCTGACCGGTCGCATTCCAGGCACCAGTGGCCTGATCGGCAAAGTCATGGCGGACGGCCTGTCCAAGGGCCTGCCGCGGGCGGAGCGCCTGTTGAAGTCGGCTTGAGCTCCGGACCTGCCAACTCCAGCGCCGCGCCGCACGATCGTTCGCGCGGCGCTTATGGCGGCCTCGCCCTTGATCTGGTCATGGTCGGTCTGGCCGTTCTCAATCTTGCCTGGCTGATCTTCGATGCCATCTGGGCGGTGGAGGAGCTACGCGGCATGCTGCTCGCCCCCGTCCTCCCGGACGCCTGGCTCACGGACTACGCGGCGGTGCATGCCCGCTTCTTCCGTATCGACCTGGTCTTCGTCAGCATCTTCCTGGGCGAATTCATGCTGCGCTGGGCCCATGCCCTGCGCTACCGCCGCTATCCGACCTGGTATGCCTTCCCGGTGCTGCACTGGTACGACATCCTGGGCTGCATCCCAGTGGCAGGTCTGCGCTGGCTCAGGGTCCTGCGCATCTTCGCGATCCTGTATCGCCTGCAGCGCATGGGGTATATCGACTACCACCACTGGTATGCCTACAAGCTGGTCAAGCGTATCTAC